>JACMKO010000047.1 GCA_014380065.1 Leptolyngbya sp. ES-bin-22
ACAGAGTCTGTAATGCGCTTCAGCGTTGCTTCAAACCGCAAGGCTTGTTGAAGTTGAGCGGTACGATCGTGTACTTGCGCTTCCAGTGCCGTATTGAGGTTTTGGACTTGACGATAAAGCTCTGATTGCTGGATGGCGATCCCGACTTGCGTTGCCAGTTGCTCCAACAGCCCAATTTCAAACGCCTCCCAACGACGTTCAGTTGAGCATTGGTGCGCAACTAAAACACCCCACATGGTGTTGCCGTGGAAGATCGGCACTGCTAAAATCGCTTTTACCTGCCAGTGTTCCAGAAAGAGCCGGAAGGCATCGAGTGGTTCGGTGGCTTGAATGTTGGGAATGACCAGATTTTTGCTTGGTTGATCGTAGTCTTGTCGGTGCTGAACCCAGTCATCCTGCACCTCTAACCCCATCATTGACTGCCAGATTGCATCGACCGACTCAGCCGTGATGTGCCCCTTATTGACTCCCTCCATCGCAAAGAGAACGACTCGATCGGCTTTCAAAAACTGTCGCACTTCTGAAACAGTGGTGTTCAGCGTTTCTTCCAAATCTAGAGAGTTGCGAATGCGCTGGGCGATCGCGCCCATTAACCGTTCTCGCTTGGCTTGCTGGCTGAGGGCTTCTTCAAACCGCTTGCGATCGGTGGTATCCATCGAAATGCCAAGCGTTCGCATGGGGTTGCCTACTTCGTCGTGGAACGTGTGGCTGCGCTCTGAAATCCAACGGATGCTCCCGTCTTGCCGGATAATCCGAAATTCTTTGCTGTAGTTCGTCGCTTGTTGTCCCTGTTGCACGATATGTTGCCTTACCACCTCGCGATCGTCAGGATGAACGCAAGCAAGAAACGCTTCACTGCTACCGCCAAAGGTGCCTGGTGCAAAGCCAAACAAGCGTTCGCAGCTATCTGACCATTTGCTCGTGTTGGTCTGTAGCTCGTAGTCCCAAATGCCCATCTGGGTGGTTTCTAGCGTGAGCTTGAGGCGTTCCTGGCTCTCTAACAAGGCGGCTTCTGCTTGCTTGCGCTCTGTAATATCTTTGGTGAAGCAGTGATGACCAATGAGGCGATCGTGCCAGTCATACGCAGCAACCATCACCATCTCTTTGTAGAACGTCGAGCCATCTTTGCGGATACCCATCGCTTCCGCTTCCGCTTTACCTTCGATCATCATCTGCTGATAGACAGCAGTGACCCTCCCCAGGTCATCCGAATGGATGGTCTGCTGCCAGGACATGCCAATCATTTCTTCTTGCTGATAGCCGAGGGATGCAGCATACGCTCGGTTTAAGGCAATGTAGCGACCGCTGATATCCAACCGAGCAATGCCCTCAACCGCATTGCCGAGAGCGGTACTCATCTCCAGCAGTTCTGCCTGCGCTTGCTTGCGCTCAGTTACATCTAAGAAGAAGAGGGACATGCCATCGGCAGAGGGAAACAACCGCACATCAAACCAGGCATTCAAGGATGGATGAAATTCTTCAAAGGTGACTGGAAGCTGCTGCTCTAGCGCTCTGTGATATTCCTGGTCAAAAACTGAGCCGACAATATCGGGAAACACCTCCCAAAGGCTCTGTCCCAAAAGTGCTTCGCGCGATCGCTGGCATAGCTTTGCTGCCTGCTGATTCACATAGGTCAGCCGCCATCGCTTATCCAGCGACATGAATGCGTCAGTGATGCTTTCGAGAATGTTGACCGTCTGCCGATTGGCGATGATTAGCGCTTCTTCAGCGCGTTTGCGCTCCGTAATATCGTGGCAATTAATCACCACGCCACTAATAGCGGGCACATCCAGCAGACTGGTTGCCACTGCCTCAAAGAAGCACCAGGAGCCGTTTTGGTTTCGCACACGATATTCGATCGCAGGCTGGCTCACTTTAGGACTCTCAATCGCTTTTTCAAGCGCCGTGATGATGACAGGGATATCATCTGGATGCACAAACTCGGCGGTGTCACACCCCACCACATCCTGAATGGTATAACCCAATACCTTTGCCGCTGAAGGACTACAGTACCGAAAAATACCCTTGCGATCGAGCACCACAATGATATCGGTGGCGTTTTCAATCAGCGATCGAAACCGTTGCTCACTCTCTTGAAGGGCTTTTTCGGCACGCCGACGTTCGACGTTTTCCTGCCGCAGCCGCCCGTTTGTATTGAGCAAATCAGCAGTACGCTCTAGAATCAACTCTTCAAGCGATTTGAGATAATGGCTACGGTTGTTACTGGGAGGCACGCTAGCGCAACGGACTGGATCACTCAGCAGCGATTGGCAGAGAGCCTTCAGCTCCACCTGCTGACGCTCAGCCTCTGCTGCCAGTAAAATCCGCTGCATCTGCTCAAACGCAACATCACTCTGACAGCACTCGCGCAAGCTTTCAAGATGTTCAGGTTTCATAGCGTTGGCTAAGGCGTAGGAAGACTGTGAGCACTGGATTTTGAGAAGACCTTTCAGTAAAAGATTACATCAGCGGCATTCAGGCTCATCAAGCTAAACGGCGCAATGATGCCAGCTCACATAGCCCGTTAGCCGCTTACAAGCTAATCTTTGCAATGATCGATAATGACCGATCAATCAGTTGCCAACCTTACTTGAGGCTCAGAAGACTGGATAAGCGGATGTAGAATCCCTGCCAATCTCAACAAACTAAGTATGCCCAAGCCTGTGTCAGTACTAACACGAATTATCTTTGAATTTACTGGGAGTACGGCTCGGTCGCTACTGTAAAACTACGGGTTTGGTCGAATCCTTTGGCGATCGACCGTTGAACCGCTTACACCGAAGACTGTAGCCACTGGCGGATCGTTTGACTCCACAAACCCAGATTGCCAGTCTCCGGCAGTGAGAGCGGTGCCTCTGTGAAAATGTAGTAGATATTACCTTCCTCACTGACATCAAACGTGGCAGAAAATTCTTTTGCCCAAGCGTCTAAATGCTGACGGGCGATCGCTGG
Source organism: Leptolyngbya sp. ES-bin-22 (assembly GCA_014380065.1). Lineage (GTDB taxonomy): Bacteria > Cyanobacteriota > Cyanobacteriia > Leptolyngbyales > Leptolyngbyaceae > Stenomitos. The sequence goes on from JACMKO010000047.1 coordinate 2,953, forward strand.
CTCTAACCGGGCAGCGGCAGCAAACGTTAGCACCGACACTCGACCCTGGCTGACCTGGAGCACTTGAAAAAAGCGTTCTCGAATGGCTTGTCGCTTCAGTCTGGCACTGGCATGAAGTAACCATGCTCCTAAAGACGCAGGCGCTAAACCAAAGAAAACGAGGGCGATCGCTAAGAACGTCAGCGCGATACCAGTGGCATGGCTAGTCAGAATCGC
>JACMKO010000486.1 GCA_014380065.1 Leptolyngbya sp. ES-bin-22
CTCATCCGCTTGGCGTGTATGGACTAAGCCCTCCAGCGCTTGAGTGTTTTTGCCCTAGTGCTGACCCTTTCACCCTACAACGGGTGAAAGGGCGAGATTACCCAGACTGACCGACTGCGGCTGCTTTCACTGCGGAGCCGCAGCAAGTCAAGCTCAACTCGTACCGTCGTTCTAAGGGCAGACTCAAAAACAGCAGGAGGCTTCTCCCGCCGCCGCTTTACTCTTGGGCAGCGTGGTTAATGGCTCGAATGGGGGGCTGGTCGGGGTTAGCGCTCCCAGCGGTTCCCTGGCATACCCACTTTGGTCAGGCTTGGTGGCAGTTTGAGTCGAACTGCTGCGGATGGAAGCTCGCTCAGACTCCACTTGTGTGTATACGGTAGCTCCATACGGGAGAGGGCTAGGGTGTGGCTTGCTTCTCGCAGAGTGGGCAAATTCAACGCTTCATACATCAATTCAGCAACGCCCTTTTTTAACCCAGGTAATCACGGTCGTGTGATGCACACCTGTGACCCGCTCGATGCCTCTAAAGCCCATGCCGTTGACATACAGTTTCAAGCACTGAGCTTTAGTTTCATCTGAATATCCTTAAGGAGCGGTGTAGACATCAATAAATTGACGACGACAAGCGACACAGATGTGATTTTGCTTCCCTCGCATCTTGCCGTTCTTGTGGATATGCTTGGAGCCACATTCGGGACACTGCATCAGTTTTAGCCTCAGTTCATAGCACTATTATGCAACGCCTCATCTTGATGTGCCAACCGTTCCATACACCAGAAACCAATCCCATTGAGCGTGTCTGGCAACCTTGCAAGTTTGGGCTGGCGCTGGCAATTGCCCAAAGACCTGGAGGCGTTGCGGCTGCTCGTGCGGTCACGGTTAGCAACAATGACCCCAGCGGTGAGTGGGTTGGCGCTTCATTCTAAACGCGCTATCTGTAGCCAGTATTTAAGGAACTGGTATCAAACAGGTGATATCAATTTAAAGCATGACGGCTACAGATCCAATCGCTGGGTAGGGGCAAGGCATTGCCTTGCCCCTACAAGATGTGTCGCCTTTTCAATTCAAATTGGCATCAGAGTGGCTTGAATGCACTACACTGCTGCTGATACTCAATACACTCTCAGATAAACTTGCGCCGTGGTCACAACGCTTAGACAACGCTTAACGGCAGAGACGGAGACAGCAGCAACGTTGACATTAGCCCTGACAGCAGACGAACGCACCCGATCGCGCCATCGCTATAAAAGCTTAGAGGGGCAGTCCGTTTACCTCCAGTTACCCAGAGGGACTGTTCTACGCGATGGTGATTTGTTGCAGTCTGAGGATGGCTTGATTGTGCGGGTGCTTGCCAAGCCGGAGCCTATTTTGACGGTACGGGCAGACGCTGAGCTGCATCTACTGCAAGCGGCGTATCACTTGGGCAATCGCCACGTACCGCTAGAGCTTACGCCAACCTATTTACGGCTGTCTCCCGATCCTGTTTTACGCCATCTGCTAGAGCATCGGGGACTGCATGTCGTTGAAGAAGTGCAGCCATTTCAGCCAGAAACGGGAGCCTATGGGCATAGCCATTAAAGGCTAAAGGCTAAAGATTACTAAAAGACATAGATGAAGAATGAAATTGATCAGTTTGCGTTGCTGAATTTATTGCGGTTAGCGAGTTCCACTTTGCCAGTGGGGGCTTATAGCTATTCTGAGGGCATTGAGGCGCTGGTTGACGCTGGTACGCTTGACGATCGCAGCACGCTTGAAGAATGGATAGTCCGGGAGTTGGGCTTTGGTGCTATTCGTATCGAAGCGGCGATCGTGATGAGAGCCTACAAAGCGTGTCAAGCAAAGGATTGGGATCATCTAAACCACTGGAATCGGTGGCTATCAGCGGCGCGAGAAACGGAAGAATTACGGCTACAAAGCCTACAGATGGGACGATCGCTCTTACGGTTGCTGTACGATTTGCACGTTCTGGAGCGACAGCCTACTCTTTTACACGGAGAAGGCTGTCATTTTGCGATCGCCTTTGCGCTTGCGGCTGTCCACTGGCAAATCGAACTCCAACCAGCGCTACTAGGCTATTTGCATAGTTGGGCAACGAACTTAGTGAGCGCGGGTGTCAAGCTGGTTCCGCTCGGACAAACGGCAGGGCAGCAATTGTTGTTGCATCTCCAGCCAGTGATTCAGCAAACTGTTGAGGTAGTTTTGACTCTGCCCGACGAAGATTTGAGTAGCTGTAGCTGGGGCTTGTCTCTTGCCAGTATGCAGCACGAAACTCAGTACAGTCGTCTGTTTCGCAGCTAGCTAAGTCGAAATGGTAGAGGCTGCACCTACGACACGATCAAAGGATGTTTGAACAGACCTCGCTCATTGCGTCACCCGCCCGTAATGACAAATCACGACCTCACCGAGCAAAGTCCACCAAAGGGATTCGGTTTAGTAGAAGGCTTAGAGCACATGCTTTCGACTATTATTGCTTACCCAACAGGTTTAGTCATTTGCATCATTGGGTGCCAGATTCGTCAAGCTTTGATCCCCATGTGGGAGCAAATCTCTCACAAGATACAGTTCAGGTGCTCAAATCTTCCTTAAATTGAGGGAACTCTGGCAGATAGCAAGAGTTTCGTCACCACTTTAAAAGGATGGGTATATGGAGCAAATCATTGAAGAGCAGAGTTTTGCGGACGGCTTCGCTGTAGGAGAACTAACGGGTCGGCTTAAGCATCAAGCACCGTCGCACCTTAAAGAGTGGGTGGCGCTCGATAAAGTCAAGCATTTTAAAAGCGTTTTACGCAAGTATTGCTATCGCATTACTGGGGTCTCAGCGCATCAAGCTGACCCAAATCAGGTTTTGCTTGCAGCCGAAAAATTTGCAGACGGTGTTGATTCCAAAATGATTTTGGCGTTTGCGAATGGCGATCGTTTTATGGATGGCTGGGAAGCAGGCTGTCTGGCTGGATGGCTGCGCTATAGCCAGCCCGAAGCGGTGGAAGAATGGGTCAAAGTCACCAACATGGATGCGATTCAGACCGTGGTTGATGAGTATGGCTACGGCATCAAAGCACTTCAACTTCATCCTGAGTACAAGAAATGGATTCAGCTCACCGCTCAACGAAAGCCGACTAATGGTTAAGCGTTTTCAACCGTCAGCTTTCAGCTTTCAGCGGGCGATTTTGGTGACTGGGCTTAGGACAGACATGAAGCGGTAGCTTGTCTTCTCAATCTGGCTTTCTTCTTATTTCGTGTGCATTGCTGCGGCTATGGACACGATTTTTTGTTTGAGAAGAGTACCTTCGCGGGTACTGCTGTAGTAGAAGCTCCGCTGCCATGATTAGTGTATTGACAAGCAAAGGCGACTGAGACGGGGCGAACGGAAACGGCAAGCCCAAAGACCAACGCCTGAGCAAGCCAACAAAACCTACACATCAAAAGGATAAGACCATGCCTACCAACTTAATTCCTGAAGACAAGAGCACTCAATACAACATGTCCAATGTCATGCTGACGCTCGATCAAATGGTAATCGACAGTTTGGCTCCCGATCCCGATGACGTGCTTCAGCAGGGCGAACCGTTCCAGCTGAGACTGCGTCTCACATTCTCTGGTCCTGGAGCTGCGGCTCTGGTGGCGCTGAATGCCTCAGTGCGGGTTCGTTGGTCTGCCGAGTCCGTGGGTCCTGGTCCTGAGCTGATTCTTGGTGATGCAAACTTGAATACCACGGGTGGTACTTTTGTCTACACCTCTCAGTTGGTTGTTAATCCGAATCCTCTGACTGCTGAGTTCGTTTATAAGATCGCGGCTTCCGTACGCGTTGGTTCTGTTGGCTTCCCCGCTGCAATCAACGGCTTCATCGAAGGTGGCGCGATCGAGATCTACAATCCGTAGTCTCGCTGCCTGAGGGTCTGCTAAACCTAGCTTCTGTGAGCTGAGTCTGTGACCCTCAGCCATCAAATCAGACTGGCGGGTGCCTTAAAAGTGCCTGCCAGTTTTCTGTATGGAAGCACGAGCAAACGCAATTTGTTGCCTTCAGTCCTGATGGCAATCCACAAGCCTCCACACAGCAACTCCGGTACAGCCATCCCAGAATTGATTTGTTTTCACCAATGAGGCAACTCTAATGAACATGACTCAGACTTTTTCCACCGCTCTAAGCTGCACGATCGCTGACCTGACGCTTTCCAATCAAAATGACGCACCTTTGGCTCAGTGGCAAGTTGGCGAACCCGTCAAACTCAGCACGACTCTCATTTTTAGCGATCAGGCAAATGGTGTCTTGGCAAACTTGCTGATGGCAGCGAACCTCAATATCCGCATTACTTTTCATGCGCAGCCAACCAAGCCCGATCGCGAAATTGAGTTGGGCAGCGTTACCCTGACCACGATCGCTGATGTTCTAACCTACACTGCGACGCTGACGCTGGACGTGATGCCAACCCACTTCACCGCTGACAAAAGCTATCAGATGGGGGCGATCGTGCGCGTAGGCAGCGCTCCCTTCAGTGTTCCCAGTTTAATCCGTGGCTTTGTTGAAGGACCAATGCTTCCAGGCAGCAGCTCTGAGGCAGACAGTGCCGAGGCAGGCGGCTCTAAAGCACAGGTAAAGTATGCTGAATTAGCGATCGCAGCAGCCCCAAAAACGTCTCGTCGTAAAGAGGGACAATTAGAGAAAAGTGCCAAACAGCAAGAGAAGTCCTGAAAAGTCCGGCTACTTTTCAGGGTATCAGCCAGTAGACAGCAGCAATGAGCATGCTGCTGTTAACTAAAGGAAGTCTGCTCCAAACAAGTGAAAGGCTGCAACTGCGCCTGATGTCGATCGTCAGTCTAAAATCTGGAGTTGGTAGTTGATAATAAGATTGCCAGTTTTGCTCTGGGGTTGTAGGCAGTCTCATGAACGCTGAATCGGTCAAAAAATTTCCCTGGGCTTCTTTTAGCCTACTGCTCGTTGCTTATGCCTGTCTCGGTTGGTTGCTGGCAAGTCCTACGCTCACTAACCCGGCATGGCTCTTGCCAGCCTGCCAAAAAACCTTTGACACGTTGAAGCCCGTATTGCCGCTCACGGGGCAACCGCAGGGCATTTGCAGTGCCGTGATTAAGGATCATTTTCTTGGCGTAGTGGTGGCGCTAAGCTGGGTCGTCATCGCGTCTATCGCCTTTATATCGCCTTTAACCAGCTTCAGCCGCTTCATCGTCCGCTGGTTTAAATCAGATACAGTTGCCTTTCTAGCGCTGTGTATTACCGCTGGGATGATTGCCTTCGCCCTATTGTGGCTGCAACTTTTCCTCCACATTGCCGCGATTTTGGCAAGTGAAGCCCTAGTAAGGATTGATCTGCAAGTGTTAGGGCTCGGCAAGCTTCAAGCGTTCTGGATTTTGCTGCTGCTTTCGCTTGTAGGTTTAGGCATTGGATGGATGATCCAGTTGGTGCTTCAGTGACCTGCTTCAGTGATAGACAACAAAAAAGCAGCCGATCGGCTGCTTGGTCAGTACATGAGGATGTGACCATCCTAGAACCGTCCAGCCCTGAGTTCGCTGCGGTTACCGTTTTTGCTACGCCTTCAGGTTTTGCGACGCTTTGAGCGAAGGACACTGCAAAAACCGTCACATGACAAGCACTGGTTAGGCTGCAAGTCTCTAAAACTGTTAGCAAGCGTTTAACTGTCTCCATTGCCTCTCAGTACTTCACCTGAGGGGCAATTTATTTAAGTACGCTGACTTGTTTTAAAAACCTTTACGCCTTAAAGCGCCTGATTAGAGTAGGCGGAAGATGAAGGGATAGCGAAACGGCTGCTCGGCTTTACCCAAGCAATGCGCGATCGCCCAAATTGTTAATCCCCAATGAATCAAAAATCCCAACCCAATCACAGGTGCGAGTAGAACGCCTAGCAGTCCAAAAGAGATAAACGACAAGATGCCCACGATGCCACCGATGATCGCCCCCCAAAACCAAACGTTGAAGTGAAAGTTGATTGCTTCTTTTGCGTTGTCTTTAACAACAGGGTCATCAGACGTGAACCAGACTCCAATCGGTATGCCCACCGCTAAAAGCGTCACGCTAAAGAATACTGACGCGTGGCTCAGGACAGATAGCAGCTTACGTTTATCAGTACTGGATATTTCGGGACTTTGCATTGTAACCGTCTCCCGTTGAAGGATATTTGCTTACAATTGCCAATATACAGCGATCGTCGCTCAGCCATCGTTGGTAAAAACACCACTCCCATAGATGAGATTACCGAAGAAGTTGGGGAAGAGGAGGGATAGAGGGTGCGTGCAGTCTTTTCTTCGAGCTTGACGAGCAGAAATAGCTCATTGTGGGCATTCTCATAGGAGGAAGTACTTTGGCAGCGGTGGCAACGGTAAGCATCAGTACACACATTCTTCGGTCATAGTGCCAGAATCATCTAGATTTGGAGTACGGATTATATTGGCACCAATAGACTTAGCGGTGAGCATGACTGCATAATCCTTCTAGCTGCACTATCAGCAAAGACACTATTCAAGGCTCGCATTACCACTGAGTAACCGCTTTAACTCTTCATCCTTAGTTGGTATTTATGAAAGCTACATCGCCGCATCTGCCCGATTTCAATCATGGCGACATCATTGATGTTGTAGCTCACCAAGAGGTTGAGATCGTTGCGACTTCATCAGAAGCGGTGAGGAGCGAGGTTGCCGATCGCCCAGCCAGCGATCGCGTGAGTCTTACCAGATCAGCGCCGATCGTAGACACACCGCATCGAGGGAATTATTCGCTTGAGCTGTTAGAAACGGGGCAACACCACCCTACAGGTGGCGCTTTGGTGACGAGCAAGGGTAGCTTTGGCGCGTTTCTGGCTCCCTTAACAAAGGATAAATTTAAAGAAGTCGTTACGGATGTTGAGCAAAAGCTCCAGGTGGTACATCAAACCCTGTCCATGCTGGACAATTTGCTGGACGCGCAAGGGTTTGATGCCATTTTGGAGGAGATGCTGCGTTCCATCACGCTCAAAACGAGCGAGTTGCTGAATGCCGATCGCGCCACTATTTATTTACTAGACGAAGACAAAAACGAACTCTGGGCGATCGTGGCTAAGGACGAGCGCGGTCATAACCTGGAGCTACGGCTACCTGCCACAGTTGGGATTGCAGGTGAAGTGGCGACCAAGCTCGAAGTGGTCAACATTCCCTACGATTTTTACGACGATCATCGCTCGGAAGCCGCGCGGAAATTTGACGAAAAGAACCACTACCGCACATACACCATGCTGGCGATGCCGCTCCTGGATGAGTCGGGCAAGCTGGTCGCCGTGGTGCAGTTGATTAACAAGCTCAAGCAAGACCTTGATCCCCATGCGTCGCTGGACGACAAAATCGATCGCAACGGCTTTACGCACAAAGATGAGGCAGTGTTTGACGAGTTTGCGCCCTCGATTCGGCTGATTATCGAATCGTCGCGATCGTTTTACCGGGCAACCCAGCAGCAGCGCGCCGCCTCCGCGTTGATGAAAGCAACTAAATCTCTCAGCCAGAGCAGCCTCGACCTGCAAGAAACCTTGAAAAAGGTGATGGATGAAGCGCAGGAGTTGATGCAGGCAGACCGCAGTACGCTGTGGCTGGTAGACCGCGATCGCGATCAGCTTTGGACGAAAATTCCGATCAATGGCGTGCTGCAAGAACTTCGCATTCCAATGGGGGCAGGCTTTGCTGGGCAGGTCGCTACTACAGGCGCACCCGTCGTCATTCCCTTTGATTTGTACGACGACCCCAATTCGCAAACGTCAAGAGAAACCGACCAGAAAACGGGCTACCGGACGTGCAGCATTCTCTGTATGCCCGTTTTCAACGCTGATGGTGAATTGATTGGCGTGACGCAATTGATCAACAAGAAGAAGCAGGGCGACTATCCCCCTTACGATCCCGCGCACTATCCAGAAGCGCCCGACTGCTGGCGAGCAAGCTTCAACCGCAACGACCAGGAATTTATGCAGGCGTTCAACATCCAGGCGGGTGTAGCGCTCCAAAACGCCAAACTGTTCGAGACGGTCAAGCAGCAAGAGCAGATGCAGCGGGATATTCTGCGATCGCTCAGCAACGGAGTCATCTCGACCGACAAAAACGGCACGATCATTGCGGCAAACGAAAGCGCCAAAAAACTGCTGGGTCTTTATGATGACGAGGCACTCGAAGGCAAATCGGTCATTGAGCTGATCAAAATTGAAAAAGGCGATTTCACCAAATGGTTTGGCATGGGACTGGCAGCGAAAGACGAAAAAAGCCGTCAGCAGTACTATCCTGATCAACTCTTGCAGCCATACCAAGGCGTAGAGCAGCACAGCGTCAACCTTTCCATTAACACGATCGCCGATGCCAAAGACAGCGCCAAAGTGTCTGGTGCGCTGGTAGTCATGGAAGACATTAGCGCTGAAAAACGGCTCAAAAGCACGATGTACCGCTACATGACTCAGGAACTGGCAGAACAGCTCCTGGAAAACCCCGATGCTGCCAAAATGGGCGGCGATCGCAAAGATGTGACCGTCCTCTTTTCAGACATTCGCAGCTACACCACCCTCACCGAAACTCTGGAAGCCGAAGCCGTAGTGGAAATGCTGAATAAGTATTTTGAGTCAATGGTGGATGCGGTCTTTCAGCACAAAGGCACCCTCGACAAGTACATTGGCGATGCGATTATGGCAGTGTTTGGCTCGCCCCTGCCGCTGCATGACCATGCCTGGTTGGCAGTGCAAACCGCGATCGAAATGCGCCGCCGCTTGACCCTTTTCAATGACGATCGCATTGCCGATCACCAACCACCGATCAAAATTGGCATTGGGATTAACTCGGATAGCGTGATCAGCGGCAATATTGGCTCCAGCAAGCGGATGGAGTTCACCGCGATCGGCGATGGCGTTAACCTGGGCGCGCGTCTGGAAAGCGCCAGCAAACAGTACGGCACCGATATTGTCATTAGCGAAAACACGTTCAAACCCTGCGCCGATCGCATCTGGACACGGGAGCTTGACTACATCAGAGTGAAGGGCAAAAACCGCCCTGTCGCCGTTTACGAACTGGTTGGGCTGCAATCTGAACCTGTTCCTGATGCCAAAAAGCGCATCATCGAGCACTACGGCATTGGGCTGCAACACTACCGCGATCGCAAATTTCCCCTGGCGATGGGTGCGTTTGGCATGGTGCTCGAAATTGACAAAGACGATAAGTCTGCCAATCTCCATCTGGAACGCTGCCAACACTGGCTCAAAAATCCTCCCGTAGATGACTGGGATGGCTCGTGGATTATGACAGAGAAGTGATGAGCGCTGGAAGTGTTGCGTTTTGCAGTAGTTCAGTGATCAGCGATCGTGAGTCATTAGCAGCCAGCATAGGCGTTTTGAGTTTTGGGAGCGCGATTAAAGCTTAAAAGTCGATCGCTTCGATCTCACGGGCGATCGTTCCTGTTTGAAACAGCATCGTTCCTGCTTTGGACGCGATCGTTCTTGTTTAAAACAGCATCGTTCCTGCTTTAGACGCGATCGTTCCTACTTCAAACAGCATTGTTCTTGCTTCAACTGGGATTGTTGCAGATTAAAGGGCGATCGTTGCAGATTAAAGCTTCCAGCGTGTAGTGCAAACCCTGGCGATGCTTGGGGTAAACCGTATTCTTGCGACTAGAGGCACGGTCGCGGTTGTTTTGTGTAGCAGAACTTCTACCTTTAGCGGACGGTTCTCACTACCGCGAGACAGACGCAGTGCCAGCAGTGCCTCTCTAGAGTGGAGAAGTACCCATTTGTTTGAGAGAAACGCTTTAGTTATGGCTACTCACGGCAACAACGGTTTTCATACTTTCATGGGCTTTACGCAGCGAGCCTCGCAAGCGGTTGCAGACACGCTGAATGGTGCCACAAAAGCTACGGGAGAGACGATTGGCAACTCGCTGCATCAGTTTTTGGCGCAGGGTACAGAAACCGTTGGGAAAGTCGTGACACCGATCGCCACAAACCCATTGATCAAATTTGCAACTAAAGTGCCGGGTGTGAGTTGGCTGATGGCGGCATTGGGGCAAGTGGATGTCGATGCCGTCCAACGCGATGTTGAGGAACTGCGGCGAACCTATCCACTGGACAGCGATGCGGCTTTGGCGCAGCGAGTGATTGCCGATACTGCCTGGAAAGCGGCTGGCATTGGGTTAGCGACAAATTTTATTCCGCCGCTGGCGCTGATGCTCTTTGCAGTAGACTTTGGAGCGATCGCAGCGCTTCAGGCTGAGATGATCTATCGCATTGCGGCGATCTATGGCTTTTCGCCAATTGATCCAACCCGACGCGGTGAGGTGCTTGCACTGTGGGGTTTATCAACCGGAAGTTCTGAGGTTGTCAAAGCCGGATTGAGCATTGTTGAATTGGTGCCAGTCGTGGGCGCGGCTGTTGGTAGCGCCGGGAATGCTGCCATTTTGTACGGTCTCGGTGCTGTCGCCTGTCGCTTCTTTGAGGCAAAGCGGAGAGCAATGGTAGAAGAGGGGAGCGATCGCGTTTGAGTGGTGAAGATCGCGGTCAGATGGCAGAAGTCAGACGTTAGAAGTCAGCCAATTTGATGGTTACAGGTAAGGTAGCGGTCGTGATCAACCCACATTCTGGATGCTGGTGGCTGGGAACCGATCGCCAAAGCTTCAGGAGTCATCTGAGACTGCCATAGAATAGAGTGCTAACTCGCATAGAAACGGATGTGCTTGCGCTCTCATGGCTGATACTCGATCGCGCTTCATTACGCACTGTCTGATTTTTTGCCTCTGCTGCTTGCTGGCAGTGAGCTGTCAACGTTCTACGCCTGAGGTTCAATCGCCCACGGCTGGCGGTGGACGTATCACGCTGGGCACGACATCAACCATAAACACGCTTGATCCAGCGGATGCGTATGGAACGTTTCCGGGTAGTTTGCTGTATAACCTGAGCGATCGTCTCTATACTTACAAGCTCGGTACAACCTACCTGGAGCCACAGTTGGCGACTGCCTTACCCACTGTCAGTGCCAATGGGTTACTCTACAACGTGCCGCTGCGATCGGGCGTTGTGTTTCATGATGGCACCCCCTTTAATGCCAAAGCGATGGCGTTCTCTCTCCAGCGCTTCATCAAAAATGGAGGATCGCCGTCCTTCTTGCTGTCGGATTTGATTGATACGGTTGAATCGACCGCTGAGTACGAGTTGACCATCAAGCTGAAAAAGCCCTTCGCGGCGTTTCCGTCTCTGCTGGCGTTTTCCGGTGCCTGTGCCGTATCGCCCAGTGCTTATGAAATCAAAGCAGGAGCCTTCAAACCAGAGATTCTGGTGGGCACAGGACCGTACAAAGTCGTGAAATATGGCACAGATCTGCTGCGTCTCGATGCGTTTGATCAGTACTGGGGCAAAAAGCCTGCCAATAAGGGACTGGATATTCAGTTTTTCTCCAGTCCAGCGAATCTGTACAATGCGTTTCGCACGGGCGCAGTGGATGTGGCGTATCAAAATCTGGCGATCGATCACGTTCGCAATCTGCAACAGGGGGCAGCAGCAGCGGGTTGGCAGGTGATTGAGAAAGCAGGCAGCGGGATTGATTACCTGACGCTCAATCTCAAATCGCCACCACTGGACAAGCTGGAAGTGCGACAGGCGATCGCAGCCATAATCGATCGTCCCCTCCTGCAAGACCGCATTTTTCAAGGGCAAATTGATCCTCTCTATAGCCTGATCCCTACGACGCTGGAAGAACAGAAGCCTGTTTTCAAAAATCAATATGGCGACAGTGATGTGAGCAAAGCCACCGCGTTTCTGAACCAAGCAGGGTACTCCACGACAAACCCGCTCAAGGTTGAGTTCTGGTATCGATCGAATGTGAGCAACGATCAACTTGCCGCCATTACTCTCAAAGCTGCCACTAAAAAACGGCTAGGTGGCTTGATGCAGATTGAGCTTAAAAGCATTGAATCAACAACCGCATACAAGAATCTCGACAAGGGCGTTTACCCGATGTTCCTACTCGATTGGACACCCGATTTTTTGGACGCAGATAACTACATCCAGCCGTTTTTGGAGTGCGCTACAGGCTCAGCAACCGATGGCTGTACGGATGGTTCAAGCTTTTTGCAAGGCTCGTTCTACTACAGCGATCGCGCCAACCAACTCATCGACCAAAGCCGCAAAACTCAAAATCCCGAACTACGGAAACAACTCTTTATCGCACTGCAAGATCTGCTGGCTCAAGATGTCCCGTTCATTCCCCTCTGGCAAAACAAAGACTATTTGTTTGTTCAAAAATGGATTCAAGGAGCCAGTTTAGAAGCCACGCAGAAGGTTCCCTTTTGGACGTTGAGGAAGGCTTGAGGTGGGGAGTGGGGAGTAGAGCTAACTCCGGGAACCGCGAACTCTTGTCATCAAAACTTAAGTTACTGTTAAAGCTGACCCCAACTTGCAGTTGAATCGATTATGCTGCGACAGTCTTTTCGATTCTTGGAAAAATACTATTTCTTCTTTGCAGCCGCTTATTTTGGCATTCGACCAGACTGCTCTTGGAGCCATAGCGCTTGGAATGGATCTAGTTAAAGTCTGCGCTGTGTCAAACAAAGTCTCGATTCAGTCGGGTCTAGCCCCAAATAGAAGCGATCCCCCTTTTTCTATTCTTTTAGTTGGATATGTCCACGTCTTGCGGCTGCTAATGTTAATACCGCCGAAAGTTCTCTCAAAGAGTTGGTAAACTCTAAGACCAACAGGATACTTTAATCCCTCGCGTTACAGCTAACTTGCTGGCAACGTTGCCGCTCATGATTACACGACTCGGAAGCGATGCTCATTCCACCTGTATGTCTAAATGTTCTACAGGCACTCATCTTTCAGGTTTAACGCTCTCACTTGATTCAGTTGCGGTTGTCACCAACGTTTAACTGCGTTAAGCCCCGCTTTAACCTCTATGGATTTTCTTGCATGACTTCAAACTTCGATTCCCGCTCGACTCCAGCCGCTTCTACAGAGGCGATCGCCGATGAGCAGAGCGTGCATCAGAGCCATGATCTAACTCAAGGCAAGCACTTGAACAACATTCAGATTGCTTCCGTCGCGTCCAGCGATCGACTCCACGCTGATCCTTTAAAAACTGCTCAGGGCGTGTATATCACTGTACACGGACATTTCTATCAGCCGCCCCGTGAGAATCCTTATCTGGATGCGATCGAGCGGCAGCCCAGTGCATCCCCCTTTCACGATTGGAATGAGCGGATTCATCACGAATGCTATCGTCCTAATGCCTTTGCCCGCATTCTGAATGACCAGGGTGACGTGCTGGGGATCATTAACAATTACGAATTTCTCAGCTTCAACATCGGTCCCACGCTGATGAACTGGTTAGAGCGACACGATATTGAAGCCTACCAGCGCCTCCTGGATGCCGATCGCAAAAGCTGCGCCCGCTTAAATGGACACGGGAATGCGATCGCCCAAGCGTACAACCACATCATTCTGCCACTGGCAAACGATCGCGACAAGCTGACCCAAATTCGCTGGGGTAAAGCCGACTTCCGCTCCCGCTTTGGACGTGATCCCGAAGGCATGTGGCTGGCAGAAACCGCTGTTGATGATGCCACCATCAGAGCACTCGTTGCTGAAGGAATCCAATTTATCGTGCTGGCTCCATCCCAAGCTCAGCGCTGCCGTTCGTTGCCAACCGAAGACCAGCCAGTGTCTCAATGGTTAGAGGTCGGCGGCGGACAAATCGATGCGACTCGTCCGTATCGCTGTTTTGTGAAGGGAGAGGAGAGAGGAGAGAGGGGAGAGGAGCAAGATGGTACACCGTTTATCGACATCTTCTTTTACGACGGTCCAATCTCCCGCGATATAGGTTTCGACCATGCCTTGAGCAGTTCCCATAACCTGGCTGGACGATTAGGGCAAGCGGTACGGGGGGATCAACGTCCTTCTCAGTTAATTTCAGTCGCGACTGATGGCGAAACGTTTGGGCATCACAAAGGCGGCACGGAGAAATGTCTTGCCTATGCGTTTGCCCATGAGTTTGCCGATCGCGGTTGGACGGTGACAAACTTTGCCCACTACCTGTCGCTACACACGCCTACTTGGGAAGTCGAGCTAAAGCCTGTGACTGCCTGGAGTTGTAGTCATGGGGTCGATCGATGGCAAGATGACTGCGGCTGTGGTGGCGGCGGGCTGTGGAACCAGCAGTGGCGGCGACCCTTGCGAGACGCGCTGGACTGGCTGCGAGATCAGTTGGCTAAGGTATACGAAGACACAGGCAGAAAGCTTTTCCGCGATCCCTGGTTGGCGCGGGATGCCTATATTCAGGTCGTGCGCGATCGTAGCCTCGCAAACCTGACTCACTTTTTCACTCAGCACCAGACCCACAAGCTAACTGCCTCAGAGCGCGTCGATGCCCTGCACCTGTTGGAAATGCAGCGACACGCCCTGCTGATGTACACCAGTTGCGGTTGGTTCTTTGACGAGTTATCGCGCCCTGAAGGGGTACAAATTTTGCGCTATGCCGCCAGAGCACTAGAACTGGCAGGCGAAGTGACGGGCATCCAGCTAGAGAAAGCGTTTGTGCGGCGGTTAGCGCTGGCTCCCAGTAATGTCGAATGCTTCCAGGATGGCGCTGAGGTCTATCGTCAACTGGTGAAATCGGCTCAGATCAGCATGGAACAGGTGGCGGCTCATTACGCAATCAGTTCCTTATTTACGACCTACTCTAAAGAACATCAGATTTATTGCTACACCGCCCATCAGCTTGACTATCAGCTACAGCGGATGGGATCGCTCACTCTGGCGATCGGGCAGCTTCAGCTTGTTTCAGACATCACCCGTGAAGGTGTGCAGCTTGTGTTTGCAGTCCTCCATCTGGGCGGCTGGGATTTTCACTGCTGCATTCAGCCCTTCTCAGGACGGCGCGACTATGCCGAGATGAAAGACCAGTTGATTGAGTCCATCAAGCAGGCAAGCGCGGCACAAACAATTTTGGCGATGAACGCCATCTTTGGAAAGCAGTCTCACAGTCTCCAAAGTCTGTTTGCCGAAGAGCGGCACCGCATTATGCGTTTACTAACACAGGAAACCCTGACACGGCTGGATCAGCTTTACACTCAGGTTTATCGGGACAACTATGGAGTCCTGATGGCATTTCATCGCGACGATTTAGCCGTACCGCAGGAGCTTCAGGTGGCGGCTGAAATCGCCTTGAGCCATCGAGTGTCTCTTGCGTTCCGGGCGCTAGAGCAGGAAAGTAGTGACTCGGCAGCCGATGCGCCCCCTGCCAGCGTCAATCGCCTCTTGGAATTGGAAGCGATCGCCACTGAAGCGGCTCATCTCCATTGCCAGCTTGACCTGCCAGAAGCCAGACAAGCGCTCGAACGACTGGTGTTGCGATCACTCTGGCAACTTCTGTATCACTTTAACCCTGCTACCAGCGAAGCCGAACTACACCGTCTCAAACGACTGCTGGCATTAGGTAAGCGGATGAAGCTTGACCTTTCATTGGCTCAAGCACAGGAGCTTTATTTCCAACGCTTGCAAACCTGGCTGATCCCTGCCTGCCGGCATTGGTTAAACAGCGCGGGGCAGCTTGAAGGCGATCGCGCTTCAACGATGCAATTGGCAGCTTTGCGATCGCTGCTTGAACTAGGGCAAAACCTGGCGGTGGATGTGAATCGTTGGCTCAAGCAATTGCCATAAATGTGAGCAGTCAGCAACCGCTCATAAACGAGAAGGGGCACATCTTCATGTGCCCCTTCTCGTCTAAAAATTAAGGCTCCCCGCAACGCCGTCTTACCTCAGTTTTTGACCTGGTAAAAAAACCAGGTGGGTACCTAGTGCCGTGGCTTAAAGTTTCCGGGTACAAGCCCGGTCTACTGCCGCCCGGCGGTTGGCTCCCTTTTGAACAAGGCATAGTCAAAAAACGTTATTGGCAGTCACCAACGCCGCAGATGAACCTCCTACCATTTTAGCGGCTGAATCCGCAAACCGCCCATACTTAGCGATCGTCCTTTGCCTCTGCGCACTAAAGCTGCTCCCATGCCACCTATCAAATAAAGGAGGTGTAGAGTTTCAGCCATGACGACTAATCCGTGATTCTGGCGCACAAACCAGCTCCCATTACCATCAAAACAGCAGCGATCGCCAGCGATGCGTTGATGCTCTCCTTGAGCAACAGCGTTGAGACAATCGCGCCTGCAAACGGCGAAAGGGCAAAGTAAGCGCCTGCACGGGATGCACCAAGATGCCGCAGTGCCATCACAAAGCAAACTAGCGTCAGCCCACTGGTGAGAAAGCCAGCGCCCAAGATAGCCCACAGAGTCGGTAAAGTCGGTAAGGGCTGCCCTGCAAGCAGCGCGATCGCTACATTGATCGCCCCAGCCACCCCACCTTTCAGTAGCGCCACCTGCAAGGGATCTTTCATTGCCACTTTAGTAGTGAAATTGCTATCCAGCGCCCAGTGAAAGCAGGTGCCCAAAATTAGCAGTGCGCCCCAGGTTAACCCTACGCCAGCGTCTTCTGCCTGCGCTAAAACCACGCCGCCAGCCACGATCGCCACCATGCCAGCAAACACTTGCCATCGCCACTTCTCTCCAAAGAACGTCCACGCAAGCAGCGCTGTAAACACGCACTCAAAGTTCAGCAGCAGTGACGCAGCGGCAGCGGTTGTCTGTGCCAGCCCCGCCGTGAGCAAGACTGGAGCAATCACTCCACCCACCAAGATTGATGCCCCTAGCCACTGCCAGTCATGCTTTTGCAGGCGATCGTGCGGTGTGTAAAACTGATTGCGAATCAGGTAGATGGGCAGCAGTCCCAAACCACCCCCCAAGAAGAGCAGACCCGCCAGCATCCACGGCTGTACATCATTCAAAAATAGCTTGGCTAAGGGCGTAGTAGCACCAAAAAGTAGCGCTGTACCGATGCCAAAGCCAACGCCAGGCAGCGCTGCCCGAACATTCGATTGGGTCACACATTTACCTAAGCAGGTAGCACCAGGAAAGATACCTCGATCGCACCATAGAACGTCTCCAGACTGCGCTTGCCCTGCTCATCGACACCCTGCCCTTGCCCAGAATAAAGCCGTGAAAGCCTGTAGCGGTGGTAGTTTCCTAGCAATTCTGGCAGTGTAATATATTGCACCTCATCACCTGTAAAGAGGTCGCGATCGAGTTCGTGCAGGTTATACCAGGGACATTTCATCAATTCATGGTGGGCATTATGGTAGCCAAAATTTAGCAGCAGCAGGTTCAGCCACCAGTAACGCAGCGACACCACATTCGAGAACGTGTTTGCCTGTTCGTGGACACGATCGCGCTTCGGAATGGCACTGCCCATCGGAAACACTTCATAGGTGTGCTGAAATGCATCCACAAACCGCAACACAGTCAACATACCAATATAGGAAACAAAGTAGAGCAGGAGCGCTTTAGCTGAAACAAAGCCTAACAGCGCAAACAGCCCACATCGAACGAGTAGAATCAGCGTGTTCCGCAAGCGTTCATCTTTGCGATCGGGTTCCCAAAACGGTGCAAAAATTGATCGAATCCGCAGCAGAAACGCCAGCGAGGGGAAGTAGAGCCATTCAAGCGCTAAAAGCAACGATCGCACGGGTGCAGGCATCGCGTTCAAGAACGTCATCAAATCAAAGCGGCAAAAGTCTACGCGGTTAACATGATGGGCAATATGCAGCCGTGCCAAATCCTCAAAGCGCGCATAGCAGCCACCATTCAGCCAAAGCATCAGGTTCCCAAACGCGACATTCCATGCCTTACTTTCAAAAATGGCGCTATGCATGAAGTCATGCGCCAGGTACGCCGAGCAAAGCAGGCTATGCGTTAAAAAGACAACGCCCAGTGCATTCAGCCAACCGTTGGGCAGCAGCAATAGCGCAATGCCGCCCACGTAACCAACCAGCGTGTACAGAATGGAAAGAGTATTCCATAAGGGCTTTTTTTGATGCAGATAGCGATTGATCTCGATCGTTCCAGTAGTCATGACGGTTTTGAACCCCTGATTGTCCTTCGATTGCTACAAATCTAGTACATGAGACATCGCAACTGCTGATGCTTGTTCGGCTAATCGCAGTCTGGCATCCCTTTTTATTTTGCCCTTTCAAGCTAATTACTATCATGCAGAGCATGAATGATCGTGCGCTTGATTTGAATAAAGTCGGGGTCAAGCTTCATTTCTAGATCACGATGTTCAGGCAGCGGTACTTGAAAATCCTGTTTAATTCGCCCCGGATGAGCACTCATGACATAAATGCGCTGCGACAGAAAGACCGCCTCTTCCAAATCATGAGTGATCATCAAGATCGTGGTGTGGGTCTGTTCCCATAGCTCTAGCAGAAACTTTTGCATTTGTTCCTTTGTTTGAGCATCTAAAGCCCCAAACGGTTCGTCCATCAGCAGTACTTCTGGTTCATTTGCCAGGGCGCGGGCGATCGCCACACGTTGCTTCATACCGCCCGACAGTTGTTTGGGATACGCTTTCGCAAATTTAGTCAGTCCTACCACGTCAAGGTAATATGACACCCGCTGCTTGATTTCTGCTCTAGACAGGCGGCGTAGCTTCAGCCCAAAGGCAATGTTGCCCGCCACCGTGAGCCACGGATAGAGCGTGTAGCTTTGAAAAACCATGCCGCGATCGGCTCCGGGACCCGGTACGGTTTCACCGTCTACCAGCACACTGCCAGCACAGGGCTGCACTAGCCCCGCAATGATATTAAGCAGCGTTGATTTACCACAGCCCGATGCACCAACAATGCAGACAAATTCTCGCGGTTGCAGGTAAAGATCAATGTCTTGGAGCGCCGTCACAGTTTGACCTTTCTGCGAAAAGCTTTTGAACAAGCCCTGCACCTGCAATTTGGGATGCTTGGAAGACTGAACCGCTGTAGA
>JACMKO010000487.1 GCA_014380065.1 Leptolyngbya sp. ES-bin-22
GCAATGCGGGCAAAACGCACCCAGTCCCTTCCTACGGTCTTGAGCAAAACAGAGGTGCAGGCAGGCATTCAACAGATCTGTGGCGTTCAGCAGTTGGTGGTGAAGCTACTGTATGGCAGTGGACTGCGATTGTGCGAAGGGTTGCGCTTGCGCGTTAAGGCTAGCGATTTTGCCCAACAACAGATCCTCGTGCGAGACGGTAAGGGCAGTAAAAGTCGCGTCACGATGTTACCAACCAGCGTGAGCGAGGAACTCTGCGATCATCTTGTAAGGGTTAAGCGTCAACATCAGCAAGACTTAAGGCGAAGCTTTGGCGCTGTAACGTTGCCCTATGCCTTAGATCGCAAGTATCCAAAGGCAAATCGAGGCTGGGTATGGCAGTTTGTGTTCCCCTCCAGTCAGATTGCCAAAGCTCCACGCGGTGAATTGATGTGTCGGTATCACCTGCATGAGAGCGGAGTGCAAAAAGCGGTCAAACAAGCGGTGAGGCTTGCAAATGTCCCCAAGCGCATCGGTTGCCACACGTTCCGGCACAGCTTTGCAACCCATCTGCTGGAGAGTGGGTATGACATCCGCACGATTCAAGAGTTATTGGGGCATAAGGATGTCAAAACGACGATGATTTACACTCATGTCCTCAATCGAGGAGGCAGAGGAGTGAGAAGCCCACTTGACCTTTAAGACTGGATTGAGCACTGTAAGCGCCGCGTCTAGACAGGCGATCGCTTGTCCTTTACTACTGATTGAATCAGCAAAGTAGCAATTTGCTTGCTCATTTTGCCTGTTTGCTTTCTCATTTCAGTAATTTCTGCAAGCAAAAAGGCAATTTGCTTTCTCATTTCAACCATTTGCTTTCTTATTTCAGTAGATCGCGCATTCATTTTGGTGTTTTCCGCAAGCAAAAAGGCAATTTGCTTTCTCAAACTGCGGTTTGCTTTCTCCTTTCAGTAGATCGCGCATTCCTGAAGCATCATCGTCATGTAACAAAAACGATGGGCAATTTGCCGAAACTTACTCAGGTTGATCCACAGAGAAATTTCTTAACGTAAAGAGTATCAACTCAATTCAATTGCAACCTACCCACTATGGCACGTCGAAAAAGAACCTCTCTCGTCTTAGAAAAAACCGTGCGCCGCATGGCTGGCATGAGTTCCATTGACCCCAATTTAGATGTCGGTAACGGACTCACCCTACCGTCCTTCTCCACACTGATTGAAACCATGCGAACCAGGGAAAATGCCTACAATAGCGCTCTCTCCAGCCTGGATAAGCTCTATCGTGAAATGTTGGAAACCGAACGCGAACTATCCGATATGGCAGAACACATGCTGTTAGGCGTTGCCACCAAATACGGCAAAAGCAGCGTGGAATATGGCATGGCAGGCGGCATCCCCAAGAACCAGCGACGTAAAGGACTGCGTGGTGAATCAACCACATCCAGTTCTGAGCAACCCTCCTTTACTGCCAGTGCAAATGGCAACGGTAGCGCCGCCAGCATCACGAATGGTAAGACAGCCGCCTCAACGACTTAGGCTGTACGTTCGTTCACAGACAAGACCTGCTTTCATGCAGTGTGCGATCGCCCATCATCTGATTCGACAATGGGCTGATTCGACAATGGGCGATCGCTGTTCTGCCTGTAGCGATTGCCGAAACTATGCTCTTCTGAATCAGGCAAAACAGCGAACCAGACAAATTTTGTGAGTTTGGCTACAACAGATGTCCATGTGATGATGAAGTATCAAGGTTGCAGTTTTGGAGGCGATCGACCGTGACGTTTTCCCAGATTCCTGTGATCGATATCGGTGGCTTGAGATCGCCGCACCTGAGCGATCGCAAAGCCGTTGCGGCTGAGATTCGCCACGCCAGTCATCACATTGGCTTTTTCTACATTGCGAATCACGGGATTCCGGCAGAGGCGATCGCGGCGGGTTTTGCTCAAACAAAGCGTTTTTTTGCTCAGCCGTTGGCAGTTAAGAACACGGTTGCCATCACGCGATCGCCGATCTCACGAGGGTATGAAGCGATCGGGCAACAGGTGCTTGATCAGACCCCTGATTTGAAAGAAGGGTATTACATTGGGGTCGATCGGGGCGTTGCTGATCCATTGGTGCAAGCTGGCACACCCAATCATGGTGCGAATCAGTGGGCAGCGTTACCTGGCTGGCGTGAGCCGCTAGAAGCCTATTTTGCCCTGATGCAACAGTTGTCTTTGCAGTTGATGGCAGCACTGGCGCTATCGTTAGACCTGGAGGAACAATATTTTGCTCACATGACTGACAACACCATGTCGGTTTTGCGGTTACTGCACTATCCACCGCACCCTGTAGACGCAACGGCAGATCAGCTTGGCTGTGGCGCTCATACCGATTGGGGGTGTATCACAATTCTGCTGCAAGACCAGGTTGGGGGCTTGGAGGTTCGCAATACCAGCGGTCAGTGGATTTCAGCAAAGCCAATTCCAGGGACATTTGTGATTAACCTGGGCGATATGATGGCGCGCTGGACGAATGACTATTACCAATCCACACCGCATCGAGTCATGAATCGATCGGGCAAGGAGCGCTACTCGATTCCCTTCTTTTTTGACCCAAACTATCATGCTCTGGTGCAGTGTCTGCCCACGTGTCACGCAGACCAGCCACCAAAGCACGCTCCCATTACGGCTGGAGCACACATTATGGAGATGTATCGCAAAACCTATGAGACAGTCTCCTTTTCACGTTGATCACGGTGGCTTAATACCCGCTTAGCGGGTTTGAAGTTTTAGTCAGGCTCACATTAAGTGCTGGCTCTGGGGAGTTTGCTGGTGCTGCAAGTTCATTGGCTCTATCGACAGCCAATCAATCCGCCAACTAGAGAACCATGTAGAGAAAAAGCAGCGCTTAAAGATGCGGGTTAACCTCGCGTTGCCAACCATCAGCGCGCATCTCAGCAGTTTATAAACCGTGGTTGCACCCATACGGTCTCACCGCGTTATGGCGATCATCCCAGTTCCGTTGCTGATTCAGTGGGGCGGCTGTTAGCGGCTTGACCGCCATCGAGCAGCACAACTCAAACTCTAGTTAGAGTACGCTTTCCCTCACTGTAGAAACCTAGAGTGTCTCTGGCGCTCAGGCTCTCTAGGCATCAGACTCAGGGTTAAGCAGATCACTCAGCCACCGTTTGACCTGTCGGCGCAAGCGTTCAGAGACATCTAAGAGTGCAGCCTCCCTTAAAAACAATACTGAGAGGGCGCGGCGGTAATCGGCAACAGCATAGTTCCAGTCACCTGCCAGATGAGAGGTGCGACCGCGTTGAGCGTAAATATGCCCCGCCAGTGAGGTTGTTGTGTCAGCAGTACTAGAGCCACTCAACATTTGATCAAATTGAAGGGCAAGATCAAAGGTATCGATCGCGTGTTCATACATTTCTAACTCGCGAAAGGTGATGCCTTGATTGATGCGAGCGTGTGTATTCGCAGGGTTGAGATCGAGCGCCATTTCGTAGTCAAACAGTGCTTCCATCCGTCGTCCCATAGAGGCGTAGCAGTTCGCACGGTTGTTGTAAATTTTTGCCGATCGAGAATTCAACTGTAAGGCTGCATTGTAATCAGCTAACGCGGAGTCAAATTGACCGCTTTGAACATAGAGCAGCCCTCGATTGTTGTAGGC
Source organism: Leptolyngbya sp. ES-bin-22 (assembly GCA_014380065.1). Lineage (GTDB taxonomy): Bacteria > Cyanobacteriota > Cyanobacteriia > Leptolyngbyales > Leptolyngbyaceae > Stenomitos. The sequence goes on from JACMKO010000487.1 coordinate 3,654, forward strand.
GGTAACGTTTTGAGGGTTCCCTTCAATCAGCAAGCCAAACAGGGCGATCGCAGCTTCATAGTTGCCTTGTTTGATTTCATCAAGTGCTTTTTGATGCCATAGAGCATCTTGTTCAACCAGGCTGGGGGAGGCAGGGGTTGCACTCGATCGATCAAGCGCCACTTCTTTACCGTTTGAATGGTGAGGCTGAGTGGCAATTGAGGGCATAGGGACGAGCGAGCGAGGGGGGCGTGGGGCACTGTTCGGTCGACCTTTGAATATGCGAGACTTCATAACCTTCCTACCTTGGATATGCGATTAGATTAGAGATTTCCCTTTTGGAGTTGCTCTATCTGTGTGTCACTTGCTTATGTGTCTAAAGTGAGACCTTGTACGCTAGAGCATGGCTCACCGCTGATACAACGTGTGCATCGGCGCTTGAATGAACTACACCAGTGAGTGGCTCTATTTCTGAAGGTAGGTGCCAGCTTCGCTGCATGGTTCACCGTCGAGAGAGAAGAGAGCTGAGAAAGCGTCTCACGAAGTTGGTAGAATGCAACACAGTGCTTGATTGCTCCAGTCTTGAATTTGAATACCGGAATTTTCTATGACAACTGCAACGTTTAACTTGAATGCACCTGATTTAGCAGCCGATGATTACATCGTTTTAGGCTTGGCAACCTGTTTCATCAAAGATGAGGGCGAGGTGCATGAGGTTGCGATTGTGGAACCCATTCCCTCGGCGGCACTAGAAGCGATCGTCAAAGGCATTCCAACGTCTTATCAAACTGCGATCGCCACCACAATCGAAGCTGTGTTGTCAAGCGACACCCCTCAGCTACCCACAGAATTTCCAGCGACCGCACAATTTTGTGATGAATTTGTTGACCGGGCGATCGCGGCGGCTCGTACCTATAAAGTGCGCCCGGTTGCTCAGGGACATATTCCCGTAGGCTCCAGCCGTAGCGATTTCAACTACTCGATCGAGCGTAAGCGAGTACTCAATTCGCAGCGAATCATTAAAACTGAAGACAACGTGAAGCAGCATGAGTATACGCATCAGGTGCTTTAGTAGTTTTTAGTGGTTGGTAGTTGGTTGTTAGACGGCTTGTGCTTAGCAACTGAGATTTATGTGAGGGATTCTTATGCTAAAGCTTTACGGTGGCAAGTTTAGTCGAGCAGCGATCGTGCAATGGTGCCTGGAAGAGTTGCAGGTTCCCTATGAGTTTGTGCTGCTGGATCTGGAGGCGGGGGAACATCTGGAGTCCGATTACACAGCGATCAACCCGATTGGTAAAGTGCCTGCGATCGTGGATGGTGACTTCAGGCTGTGGGAGTCAGGCGCGATTTTGCTGTACCTGGCAGAGAAGTACGGTAAGGCTGACACAACTGAGCAGCGGGCTGAAATAGCGCAGTGGGTGCTGTTTGCCAATGCCACTTTAGGACCGGAGCTTTTGAATGAAGTCACGCGCGATCGTGAAATGACTCGTCTGCTTAAGCCGATCGACCAAATCTTAGAGCGTCAGCCCTATCTATTAGGTGAGCAGTTCAGCACAGCAGATGTAGCTATTGGTTCAACTTTGGGCTTCTTTCAAATACGTTTCCAACTGGACTTCAGCGCCTATCCAACCCTCACTGCTTACCTCAAGCGCCTGATTGAGCGACCAGCCTTCCAGAAAACGATGGGTAATCGAGGCTAGCTCGTGACTCCATTTGTGTTCGTTAGAGCGCGACTCCCCAATGTGCCATCAGCCGTCTTAAGGCTTGAGCAGCAATCACGACTGACAGTACTTCACCTGCAATGTAAACAAACGCCGATCTCTCGCTTTGCTTAGCAACATGAAAGAAAGCAAGAGTTGCAGCAACCTCAAGTAGAATCGCCAAGCCCATAGGAACCGCAAAATTAATCCACGGCACGGTACTGGAAAAGGCGATCGATGCCCCTAAGAGCAGACAAGTTACGCCAATAAGCGTGGCTAACCTTGTGCCAGCCACATCCTAGTTCTCACCTTTTGTGCTCGCTTTCGGTTCCGGTTCGCCAGCGTTGAGGGCGCGATCGAGCACTCCACGGGCATCGCCTGCCTGTTTCCTCGCTTCCTTATAGCGAAGATTCGCCTGAGCGTAGGTTTTTAGC
>JACMKO010000488.1 GCA_014380065.1 Leptolyngbya sp. ES-bin-22
TCGAGTTTTGAGTTTTGAGTTAATTCCGACTCCCGACTCCCGACTCCCGACTCCCGACTCCCGACTCCCGACTCCCGACTCCCGACTCCCGACTCCCCAGGCAACTGTAAATCAACACCCTGTGCCACTGCCCATTTCTGCAATGCCTCTAGATTGGGCACAATCAAAGCGCCCAGCGCTTTTTGATCCTGCCCGACGAGCATAATCTGGTCGATATAGGAGCTACGGAGGCAAGCATCTTCGATCGGCTGCGGTTCAATATTTTCGCCACTGGTTAGAACGATCGTATCTTTTGCCCGTCCAGTGATAATCAGGTCATCTTGTTCTGTCACCCAACCCAAATCGCCTGTGTTGAACCAACCGTCAGGGTCGATCGCTTTTGCCGTCGCGTCAGGATTTTTGTAATAGCCCTGCATCACCTGAGGCCCGCGAATGAGCACTAAACCTTGCTGATAGAGCGGGACTGGCTGGCGCGTTTCAGGATCGACGATACGCGTTTCGGTATCAGGCAGAGGTTGCCCATCGCCACCACGAATATTACGCCAGGTGCGACGAACATGGGTGATTGGAGAGGTTTCGGTCAGTCCATAACCACCCAAAATGTCAACGCCGACGATTTCAAAAAAATCTTCCAGGTGTTCAGCGATCGAGCCACCGCCACTCACCAGGAACTTCACCTCGCCGCCAATGCCAGCCCGTACCTGCTGGTAAACCAGGCGATCGCCCAGTTGATGCGGTAGCCAAAAAAGAGCAGCTTGAAGCGTGGCGGTAAGACGTTGGGCGATCGACGGCTTGAGCTTTTCTAGGCTCACACCATGCAGAATACGCCGAGCCGCAATGTACCGATGGCTCACATCAAAAAAGAACTTAACCAAACGCTGCTTCTGGGGCGGCTGATCCCGAAACTGCTTTTGCACCCCTTCGTAGATAGACTCCCACAAGCGCGGCACTGCCACCATATAGTGAGGCTTAAAGTCCTTCAAATCCTTTTTGACGTAGCGGATATTGGTGTACGCCTGCGTGCAGCCATACGCGAAGGTAAAGTACTCAAAGGAGCGTTCATAACAATGCCAGATCGGTAGGATGCTCAACACACGCCCATTTTGCGGATTCACCACCGAGGCAGCGCCATCAATCTGAGCGAGCAAGTTGCTGTGGCTAAGCATGACCCCTTTGGGCATTCCAGACGTACCAGAGGTATACATCAGCGTTGCCAGCGCGTCGCGTTCTAGCTGCACCGGCTGAAGCGTTTGCCCTGCACCGAGCTGCATCACCTGCGAAAAGTTTAGAATTTTGAATGCGCCTACAGTCTGCGGCGTTTCGTCTGTTAACAGTACAATGAACCGCAGCGGTAGAGACTCCAGCCCTTGCGCCAGCTTTTTCAGTGTTGCCTGGTCTTGCACGACTAGCGCGGTGCTGTCACTGTTAGCCAGAATGAATAACAGTTCGTCCCGATCGGCTTGTGAACCCCGCACTGCATTGACCGCTCCCGCTCCCATAATGCCCTGGTCGGCAATGAGCCAGCGAGGACTGTTATCGGAGAACAGCGCCATGTGATCATCTTTCTGTACCCCCAATGCTTGAAGTCCCGCTGCAAACTGCTGCATCTGCTGGTAGAGTTCGGCATAGGTCAGCTTAATTGCTGGCTGCGCATGTGGGTCATATACCGCAAGAGTGTGGCTGAAGCGTTGCGCTGCGATCGCCCACATCTCGGGCAATGATTGCGCCTGACTGTAGTCAAGCCGACTCAATATTTGGCGCTCCTGCTCAGTACTGGGATTGTGAGAACTGGGATTGTGAGAACCGTTCATCGCGCAACTCCTAAAACCTTGACATTATTTTATGACCTGATTGCCCGATCGACGACTGAGGTTATACCGTTTCTCCAAATGTCACGGTTGTGCCGCTTAAAAGCTGAGATTCCCGGTTTCTCGTAGCGCTTGCGACGGTACATCGGCTGTCCCTGCCCGAAACCGGGATCTGGAGCCTAGTCACACACTGCGTTAAGTGACACACGCAAAGCGGCAGAAGGTTAACAAAGAGTAGAATTGACCGGAGCACTGTAACGGCTGCCATGCCTCACGGCTCCTTTTTATTCTTGCGCCATTCATGCATCAACATTCTGCTGACTGTCACCATGCTGCGATCGACTCGCAAGCAAAGCAAACTCAGTTAACGATCGCCCTTCTGTTAATCGCTGGTTTTGCCGCCTCTGAACTGGCAGTAGGCTTGACCAGCGGCAGTTTGGCGCTCGTTGCCGAAGCAGGACACATGGCTGCGGATAGTCTAGCGTTGGTGCTAGCACTGGTTGCAACCCGACTTACCCAGCAACCAAAGCGTAGTGTACTCAGCGATTCTCTCGCAGGCATGATGGCAGGATCATCTTCAGAGACTAAGCCACAAGCCGCCTGGGAAACTTGGGCAGCATTGGTCAACGGACTAGGACTCATCGCGATCGCCCTCTGGGTTGGCGGGGAAGCCATACAGCGGTTATACGCTCCACCAGACGCGATCGCCAGTCTGCCGATGCTAGTTACAGCAAGCGTTGGGCTTGCCGTTAACAGTATCAATATTGCTTTGCTCCATCGCGACAGCAACCATGATCTCAACCTGCGCGGAGCCTTGCTACACGTGCTGGCAGATGCGATGAGCTGCATTGGTGTGATTCTTGCGGCGATCGCCGTCTCCACACTTCACTGGCTCTGGGCAGATGGAGCCATCAGTCTAGTTGTGGCTGGCATCATTCTTCTCGGTGCGCTCCCGCTAGTGGTGCAAAGTGTGAGGCGTTTGGGTCAGGAGTGAGGAGTGGGGAGTGAGGAGTGGGGAGTGAGGAGTGGGGAGTAAGGAGTGGGGAGTAAGGAGTGAGGAGTCAAAATTAATTGCCAGGAACGAACAACCAACCGCTAATAACTCCTCTCCAATCTCCCTATCGCCGTGCAAAACTTTAGACATTAGGGCACTCTACAAAAAGGTGCTTACAATTAGATTGCCTGCAATGGTTGAACCCATTGAGCATACTTAAAGCTCTCGTACTTGAGAGTAAGTGCAGTGGGCAGCCACGATCGACAAACGCTCAATACTTCACTAGCACTTTTTAATTCATCATTAGGCTCATTGCGCTCCGTTATGCCTGATATCACATAGCTTGCACACTGCTTGCCAGTCGAAACTGCATGGAAAACGACCTACTGACATCAGAACTGAGAGGACAGCGCACACTTGCCACAGTCGTGTTTACAGACTGTGTTGGTTTCAGCGCCAGGATGTCAGTCGATGAAGACCACACACTTGACCTGATCCGCCGCGATCTCAAGTACATGAAACAGTTGTGCAGTCAGTCTGAAGGTCGTGTTTTAAAGTCCACTGGTGATGGCTTGCTCATGTGCTTCATCAGCGCGGTCAAAGCTGTTGAGTGCGCGATCGAAATCCAGAGAAGCTTGACTGAGAAAGCCGCCCAACTTCTGCCTGAAGACGCACTAGAACATCGCATTGGTATCCATCTCGCAGATATGTTCATCACCGAAACTGACGTGATGGGTAATGGAGTGAACATCGCAGCGCGGCTGCAAACCGAGGCGGAACCGGGTGGTATTTGCATCTCTCAAACGGTCTTTGATGTCATCAAAGCCAGTATGCACATTGAAAGTGACTACCTTGGACCGCGCGAACTGAAAAACATTCGTGAGGTTGTGCCAGTCTACCGGATTCTGATGTCCCCAGAGTCAAAGGTGTTGAATCCACACACGATCGCTATTCGCAATTTAGAGCAAAGTCGCAACCTACTGCGCGTCAAAAAACTGCTGTTTTACGCGTGCAAAAACAGTTGGGAAAGCGACCACAACAAGCTAAACCTGCTGAATCTAGCTGACCAAATTCAGGAGGTAATGCTGCTTGCGCCTACACCAGAGCGCCTCAATTTTTTTTTGGATGCCGCCGTCAGAACCCTAAGCAAACCCGCCGAATACTCCCTGATTGCAAACATTATCGTCAAAGAAGTCAGTCGGCTTTATCCTGCTGACACCGATCGCGACGACGACCCCACCAGCTACAACCTTGCAGCAGAGCCACCATCGCCTCACACAATCAATGCGCTCTACGAACAGCTTGCCGTCGAACTAGACGCAACAGGCAATGGGGCACGCATCAAGAAACTTGCTTTTTACGTTTGTCGCAAGCGTTGGGAGCATGATCAGAGTCGGTTGGACGGCATTCGCTTGCAAGACTTGATTGCCGAACTGCATCAATCAATGCCCACGTTGGAACAGCTAACGATCGCGATCGACGGCTTTGTCCAAACGCTCAGCAAGCCAGCAGAATATGCGTTACTTGCCAACGCCATCACCAGCAAACTGAAGCGACTTTATGGAGCGTCAGCAGTAGAGGATGCTGTCATCGCTGCGCCTCAACTACCTCAAGCCTTAGCGCTGTTAGAGGCAGCACCGATCGCTGCCACAATACCTACTCCATCAGACGTTACAGCGCTCTATGCTGTGATCGCTCGGAGTCTGGAGCCAGAGGCAAGTCTCCTGCGGATTAAAAAGCTGCTTTTCTATGTGTGCTGTCGCCAATGGGAAAGCGATGCCGCTAAACTGGAGAGCTTGAATCTGGAGAGCCTGATGCAAGATGTGCACCAAATCACGCGCACCGTTGACCAGCTAGAGGCGGCACTCCAGGCAGTCGTCAAAACGCTGAACAAACAGGACGAATATCGCACGATCGCTCAGACGATCGTCATCAGGCTCGCTAACCTTTACCCTGGGCATCAAGAAGCACTTCTAGAGCCGCTGCATAGCGCCTTTCAGACAGCGTTGGCACCGTTGGCGGATGATGAGAAGCTTGAAGAAGCGGGGGGAGGGCGATCGTCCACCAACCCAGAACCCGTCCCACAGCAAGACTCGCCACTCAGTCTGTTCGATTTTCGGCTCGGCATCATGAAGTATGCCAATCCGTTACAAGCAAAAATTTTGCTTTTCTCCGCACTGCACAGTACCTTTGGCTTTACGAGCCAGGATTGGAGCGACCTTAAACAGCACGACTTAGATACGCTGCTGCGTCGTCTCCTGGGCCTCTGCAAAACCTACACAGATTTGGAAGCCTGTCTCTTTGCCGCTGCCAGACAAGCGTCTGAACCGGAAACAGCCGTGCAAACAGCCGAAGCCGTGATCAAGTGTCTGCGCCCTTATTATCTGCATGGTCGTCCCATGCGTCTGCCGCATCAGCCTGCGGAACTGACTCAACTCAAGCTCGATGACTTTGAAGAAACCACGTTGGAATTTGCCAGCATTGCTGATGAAGAGGACTACACCTGCCAGTTGGTGCCTCCAACGTCCGAGCCCACAGCGCTTTTTGAGGCATCGCGACTAGAGGGACATGCACCCACGCCTGTGAAATCGATCGTCAAAAATATGGATGCGATCGCACCCGCCGCCAGCGAATCTTCCTTGCCTACAGCAGTCGATTGACGCGCTGAAGCTTTCAAGCGTCACTTGTCAAAGCCGATGGGCACACTAGAGTGACAAAGCCTGAATCACTGCCGGAGATTAGACACACGATGGATGCGATCGAGCTGCTGCAACGTTACCAGGCAGGCGAAACCGACTTTCGGGGCGCAAATCTCTGCGGTGTAGACCTGAGCGGTGCCGATTTAATTGGTGCAGACCTTACAGGCACCGATTTGCGTGGAGCAAACCTGGTTTTGGCTTACCTCAATCGCGCCAACCTGAGCAAAGCAAACCTGGTCGGTACCCGTCTGAGCGGAGCCAACCTGAGCCAAGCAGATTTGATTAACGCCAAACTGCGCGATGCCGACCTGCACGGCGCAGTGCTCTACGGAGCTGATTTGCGCGGTGCCGACATTACCCTGGCAACCCTCCTTGATGCCAACTTGATTAGCGCTGATTTGCGGAGCGTGAACCTCGGCAGCGCTAACTTACGGGGAGCGTGTCTTCGTGGTGCCAACCTACGTTACGAGAAGCGCTGCTACGAAGGGGCGAACTTGCGCGGCGCTGACTTACGCAATGCAGATTTGCGCGGCGCTAACCTTAACGGTGCCGATTTGACCAAAGCCGACTTGCAATGCGCCAACCTGACCGAAACCAGCCTGCGAGAAGCCAACCTTACTGAAGCCAACCTGATGGGAGCCATCTTGCAAAATAGCTTCCTGACCGATGCCGTCTTGGTTGAGGCAGATTTAAGTCAAGCAGATTTGACCAACGCAAAACTAGAGCGCGCCAACCTCACCGAAGCGACGCTAAAAAACGTCAACCTTACTGAAGCGAACTTGACTCAGGCAATTTTAAGTAAAGTAAACTTCGCCTACGCGGTCATGCGACGAGCACGACTCAATCGTGCGGAACTGAGTCGTGCAAACTTACATCACGTTGACCTGACTGAGGCAACCCTGATTGAAGCCTATCTCGGTCGAGCCGACTTGCGCAATGCCAATCTGACAAACGCTAATCTGGCAAAGGCAGAACTGAGCAGCGCTAATTTAACCGGAGCCAACCTTCAAGGCGCAACCTTGCCCGATGGATCGACGTACGAATAAGCATTCGCTACTAATCAACCCTTCCTCCGTATTCTTTCCTGCCTGTAAAAATGGTCAGACGAAAAGTTCAGTAATCTCTCCCGCCTACAGACGTTCATCGCTCCAAATGTTAGGGAACGATGGGTATAGTTTAAAGCCCTTGAGGTTTGGCAAGGGTAACACGGTGACACACGGGGGACAAAGGTCGGCATGATACACCCTGACAATCGATTGTTTTGTCGCCTTGATGGTGAAACGGTCTCAGCACGGGAGCAGCAGCGTCTGTTAGCGATCGCAGCGCTCAACTTATTCGAGTCGGCGCAGATCTCTGTCTTTGATGAAGCGGCTCAGACAGCAGCACACTTTTTGAACGCGCCTGTTTGCACCCTGAGCGTGATGGATCAGCACTATCAGCACTTCAAGTCTTCCACAGGGCTGTCTCGGTTAGGAGCAAGGAACGACCTGGCAACATCACGTCAATTTCCTCGTTGCGAATCGTTTTGTACGCATGTGGTTGATAGCCAGCAGGTGCTAGCGATCGAAGATACGTTTGCCCATCCTGCCTTTGCGAACAGTCTGCTAACACAGCAGTATGGCGTAAGAGCCTATCTGGGTGTGCCTCTCATCACCTCTACTGGTTTCTGTATTGGTACCCTTGCAGTTCTGGACTTGAAACCACACCCCTTTACCCACAAGGACATCGAGTTTTTAGAACTGACTGCCCGCTGGAGCGTGAGTGAATTTGAACGCCAGCAGGCACTCAAAAGGCAGGCGGCATTACCAGTCTTAACTAAGGGCAATGCTCGCAAAAACACTGCTAAAGCTGACAGCCATGCAGCGCCAACCAGTACCAATGCCGAGCTTGCTAGTCAGCTCAAAGTTGAGCTACTGAGTCAACTGACGCAAGAGCTTTGTACGCCGCTGACCGCAGTCATGGGGATGGCAAGCGTGCTCATGCGTGAAATCTATGGACCTCTGACAAGCAAGCAAAAAGAATATCTAGGCATCGTCCACCATAGTGGACAGTACCTACTATCGCTAGTCAACGAGATTTTAGAGCTATCCAACCTGCAAAACAGCAGCCAGTTGCAGCTTGCCTCTGTCGATATTGAAATGCTCTGTCAACAAGCAATCAACACGCTGACGCAAGCAGCCCATCGCCGCGAACAACAAATTTGCCTTTCTGTGGAACCCGGTCGTCGGATCTGGCTACTTGATAAAGACAAAGTTCGGCAAATGCTCTACTATCTGGTCTTCAGCGTCATCCAAGCCTCCAGTGCTGGCAGTATCATTCGCATCCATGTGTCCCATCGCAGCAGCAATCTCATCCTTTCTGTTTGGATATCCCATCCCTGTCTCGGTGAAGGACTACCCTTTGCTGAAGTCAATGCTCCTGCTGTGACAAGCCCATTAGCGCTGTCGATCGCAACCAAAACAGGTCTAGAGGTGCCCGTTAGCTACCACGCGCCCCACACGATAGCACAAGATGAGCGACCAGGTAGAAGTACCGCGACTAAGGCAGCGCCATCCGCAGAACGGCTCAACGTCGCTCTAGAAGAAGCGTTGACACCTTCTACTAAAAACTTAGGGTTGCTGCTCAGTCGTCACCTCGCTGAAATGCATAACGGTCAGATTACAATGCAGAGTGCAGCCGAAGCGGGCTACCGCTACGTCATCAGCCTGCCCCAAAAGGCTGAGCCTTAAACGATCATGCTTAGCTCAATAAAGCATCTGCTTCAATGATCATGAAGGGTCTTGAGGACGAGTTGGTGTAACGACAGGATAGCTTTGAACTGCCCAAGTTTTGAACGTTGCTGAAGCAGTCATCTTCTTGAACTGATGCGCCACATGGCTTCCAGCATGGCAATTTGTCGTTGCAACCGCCGCGATCGCTGGCAAGCACGATACCGTTTGTAGCCCAGCGCCATCAGCGTTAAGCTGAGTGCGATCGCAATGGTGAGACAGCCGACGAGAGCGACACTGGGAGGGTTGTTGGTTGCAGTGTCGGCGCTGTTGGTCGGAATTACAGGTACTGAGAGCGCGGATGGGGCTTGGAGCGAAGAATTTAGCATGGCATGTCCGGGTAGTGGTGGGGCAAGCATCACAGCGGTCCTCAGCCAAAGCAACGGTAGAGCTTAAAACTGATGGCACACTTGTTTAACCTTCCACGCCAGTTGACTGCAATTCCGCAACGAACCTCCGTTTTGCTGGAAAATTCACAACCTCTGCTCAAAAATTTACGCAAGGTTGACAGATCAAACTTGCTTTAGTACATTTGATCTACAACCTCATCACTCCTAAACACAAACAAGCCCCCAATGACCTCCGGGGGCTTGTTTTCTTACTCCATTGGGCGTAGCTTCTAGCCACTGGCAAGCAAGCCCAGTGAATTAAATTCCTGGCTACACAAGCGCAGTTGTCAACGCGACGTTAAAGTTTGCAAGCGGCAGCAGGTTTTGTTTGTTTAGAAATATTTCCTCACGGCTCTCCCCCAAACGTTGGCAGTGCCCTTCATTACTTGCTGATAGCAGCCAGTTCTAGCCAGCATTTACTGAGTCAAAACGCTCTTATTTTGCCAACGCATTCACTCTACGAGCCAGCTCAACATCTTTAGTGGTAATGCCACCTGCATCATGGGTCGTTAGATCGATCGTGACGCGATTATAAACGTTAAACCACTCTGGATGGTGCCCTGCGGCTTCTGCCACCAATGCCACGCTAGACATAAACCCAAAGGCTTCGACAAAGGACGCAAACTGTAGCTGACGGTGAAGTTTACCGTCTTTGATACTCCAACCACTGAGTTGACTGAGTGCTGAGTTCAATTCTGCTTTAGATAGTGGAGCAAGGGTACTCATGATGTAATGCTTAGGAGTTGCGTGGGCAGCAGTTTGGCTAGCGGTAGCCGGAATCATCTGACCAATCAGCAGCAGAGTCGAGACCGCAAGCCCCAGCGCCAGGGTAGGGAACCAAGGAAAACGGCTCTGCCACATCCAACGAATAGGTTGATTCATAGATGTAAGGGATTACGGTGTGCGTTGCAGCTTTGGCTCAAGGCTGCAAGCTGACGGATGGACTGATAGCTTGAACAGCTAAAAAGTGTCGCAAATCAGGTGATCAACTAAACATTTTTAGGCATTGTTCAAACTGCCTTAGCTCAAGGTAAAAGGCAGCACTACACCCAATCAAAAGGACTTCATAGCCTCAAAGACACCGCTAAATGGTTCAATACAGTGCCTTACCTCGTTAAAAATACCAGTAGCTTACCGGCACTACTGTCACCAACAGGAGCTTGAACTCAGGTGGATTTAGTGTTCTCGATCGCCAACTCTACTGAGGTTTGGAGCGAGAGAAACTGCTCTAAACGAACCAGTTTGACCGTCTGGGTCACACGAGGATTGGTCACAATTTGCAAAGTACCCTCAGCAGTCTGAGCTTTCTTGACAAGCTGCACGAGCGCACCTAATCCAGAGCTATCGACAAAATCAATTTTCGATAAATCCAGAATGATGTGTTTGGGTCCCTCCTCCACACATTTGGTAAGCACCTTGCGGAAGGTAGGTTCTGAGAAGGCATCCAAAAGACCTGTGAGGCGAAATAACTGGTAGTTTTCCCTAACTTCGCGCGTGCCTCTTAAGCTGACCGTCAGGGTTAGTTGTTCAGGAATAAAGCCCTCCTAGCTGGTTAATCCTTAGATTCGACGTTTAAGTATACATCCTGGGTCACAAGTTTGCTACCGAAGGTTGCCCTTAAATGACAATATTTTAGCGGATAGTTGACGAACGAGGGGGCGGTCTACGATCAATCAGAAAAATTGACATGGGACGATGACCAAGGTGTCTGGTTGAAGGCAGAAGGCAGACCCTGGCTCATTCACTTGAAAGATCAGTTGCTTGGGACTGGCGCTTGTTCTCGCATCGTTTGAACGAAGCGATCGAACAGATAATCGGCATCATGAGGACCAGGACTAGCCTCAGGGTGATATTGCACTGAAAACAGCGGCAGCGTTTTATGGCGTAAGCCCGCTACCGTGCGATCGTTTAGATTTAAGTGCGTAATTTCGACATCGACAGCAGCTAACGATTCCGCAGTAAGGGCAAAGCCATGATTCTGACTCGTAATTTCTACTTGTTGATGCAGTCCACACGGTTGATTCAGCCCCCGGTGCCCAAATTTGAGCTTAAAAGTCTCCCCTCCGAGCGATAGTCCCAGAATTTGGTGCCCCATACAAATGCCAAAGATTGGCTTCTGGCTCGTTAACAGCGCTTTGGTTGTGGCAATGCCTTCGCTCACTGTTGCTGGGTCACCCGGTCCATTGGAAAGAAAGATGCCATCCGGGTTGTATTGAAGAATTTCCTCGGGCGGCGTGTTGGCTGGAACGACGATGACGCGACAGCCGTAGCTAGCGAGACGACGCAAAATGTTACGCTTGATGCCAAAGTCGATCGCAACCACTGTAAGCGGAGCAGCACCCGCAGTTTCAGCTACAGGTCCAAACTCCCAAACCGCATTTGTAGTATCAGACCATTCATAGCTAGTCTTCGTACTCACCTCGCGGACAAGATTTAGCCCTGCCATGCTAGGTGCATCTTGCACGTGCGACAGCAAGTCTACAGGGTCAAGAATTTCAGTGGAGATGGCTCCATTCATCGCTCCAGCAGAACGGAGTTTGCGGGTCAGCGCACGGGTATCAATGCCGTAAATTGCTAAAATGTTGTGCTGCTTCAGATAATCAGGCAAGGATTGGGTCGATCGCCAGTTGCTCGGTTTGAAGCAGACATTGCGGGCGATCGTCCCTCGCACCTGGGGATGCGCCGACTCTTCATCTTCAGCGTTCACGCCCGTATTGCCCAACTCTGGGTAGGTAAACGTTACAATCTGACCACGGTAGCTAGGATCGGTCAAAACCTCTTGATACCCGGTCATACCTGTGTTGAACACAACCTCACCGATCGTCGTGCCCGTTGCACCGAACGACAATCCCTGGTAAGACGTACCATCTGCCAAGACTAGCAACGCAGGTTGAGTAGGAGAGAGAGCCATAATTACCTTTGACATCAGACTTAGACGATTTATTATGCCATGCTCAACCCGTGATAGGAGTTCAGCATAAGCATGTGACGTTGGGAGCTAAAATAGCGTCCACTTGACACGTCGCTTCGATCGCTCTGTCGCCTTTCGTGATGGTCGCCTGCTGGTACGGTTTGCTATTTTCGTAGAGTGGGTTAGTTGAGCGTCAACAGTGAGGCACTCTATGGCTAGAGTGTGGCTCTGAACTCAACGAGCGTGAAAGCGACCCTCTAAATTCGTACCTTATTTTGTGATTTTTCTTAGCCCATGCTAAAACGCTTTAGCTCTAGTGCTGTTCTGCTCATGCTGTCGGGTACGATTTGGCTAGGAAGCACTGCCTGTAGCCGCGATACGATCAAAACTGCTGTCACAAGTGCCGAAACGGCCCCACTCGCTGCTCCTGCTACCAATCCGGTGCCGTCAGTTCCCACGCCAAAAGCCACTGCTAACGCAAATCCTTACAAGCTTGCTTTAGAAAAAGCTGACAGTGCAGGCAATATTACCGTTTCGGCTCAGTCTCAAGACGACTGGAATTTGGTAGCCAGCCGTTGGCAGCAGGCCATTCAACTCCTACGATCGATTCCAATCTCTAGCCCGTATCGATCGTTAGCACAAGCAAAGCTCAAGACCTATCAGCGCAACCTTGCCTATGCCAAGAAACAGGCAATCCGTGCCGGTTCCGGTGACATTGCCTCTGCACCCACCCTTTTACCCATCACGCCTCCTACAGACATCACCTCTAACAGCCAGCCGCAAGTCTTAAGCTCAGACGTATCGTCCCGTGCTGGACGAACCTATATTGCCAGAATTAAACGTCGTGCCGGTGGCACCCCTGTGATTGATGTCACGTTTAACGGGCAGCGCACGTTTGAAATGATTGTCGATACAGGAGCCAGTGGCACCGTCATTACCAACGAAATGGCATCGACTTTAGGAGTGAGTGTGATAGGCAAAGCAAAAGTAGATACAGCCAGCGACAAAAGCGTGGAAGTGCCGCTTGCCTACGTCAACTCGATCGCGGTTGGTGGGGCAGTCATTAAGGGCGTTGTCGTGGCGATTGGTAACGCCCTCGATACAGGCTTGTTGGGGCATGACTTTTTTGATGACTACGATGTCACCATCAAACGTGATGTCGTCGAATTCAAGCAGCGCTAAGCGCAAGAACGTCAGCTCGTTGGGCTTACTTGAGAAACTGCACTAGCTGCTCAAACTTATTCCAGGCAGCACCGCTATTCAGTATCGCTCTAGCAATGACCACACCCTTGGCGTAAGGATTCTCCGCTTGAGGGAGAGCTTCACCGACCTGTAGCGCTAACGCAGCATTAAGCGCCACTACATCCTGCTGTGCCTGAGTGCCTTTACCTTGCAGCACTGATCGCAAAATTTCAGCATTCTGCTGCACATCGCCACCCGCGATCGCGCTCAGAGGTGCAGGCTCGATGCCCATCTCCAAAGGGTTTAGGCTAGTCAAGTGGACGTTCCGTTCTGACAAAACCGCTAAATCTGTGAGATCGCCGATGCCAGCTTCATCTAGCTTTTCACGACCGTGCAACACGATCGCTCGTCGCACACCTAACTGATTTAGCGCCTCTGCGATCGTTTTGATTAACCCAGGCGAGTAGACACCCAATACCTGCCCGGTTGGGTTCATTGGATTCAGCAGCGGTCCCAAAAGGTTAAAGACCGTTCGCACCTTCAAAGTACGACGCATCGGTGCCACAACTCTCAACGCCGGATGCCAACCTGGAGCAAACAGAAAGGTGATGCCGACCTCATGTATGGCAGCCCGGATTTTCTCTGACGGTGCGGTCAAATTCACGCCAAGGGCTTCCAACACGTCTGCGGATCCTACACGGCTGGAAGCAGAACGATTACCATGCTTAGCAACAGAGACTCCTGCTGCTGCGGCAACAAACGCAACTGCGGTCGAAATGTTGAAGGTTCCAGTGCCGTCACCACCAGTGCCACATGTGTCAATAACCGCAGCCAGCGATGAATTGCTGGGTGTAGGCAGTCCAGACACCAAACCTTGTAGCACTCGCGCCATACCGACCAGCTCGCCTGCGGACACGCCTTTGGCTTGAATCGCCGTCAAAAGCGCCCCTGATAAAACAGGCGGAATCGCTTCGCTCAACCAGCCTTGCATCAGCATCGCTGCCTGCTCAGAGGATAGTGACTGTCGATCGAGCAACTGTTGCAGCAACTCAGACCATGCTTCGGAGGCGCTAAAGGCACTGGTGGATGCATTTAAGTCTGGATTGATAAAACTTTGTACCACGGTACTCACAGAACGTTGGGTTACTAACCAGAATCCTACTAAAGATTGGTTCAGTAACAACAGCAATTCCGCCTATGCTCAAATTTCTGTAGTATGGTCCTTGTCTAAATGCAATAAGTTTCTCCTTAGACAGACGCTTATTAACTTGTAAAAATAAACTAAACACATGTGGGGACACCGAATCGATGCCCCCAGGTCGTCACTACGCGTTATCGACAGTGCGCTTAGCGCCGTCCTTTAGATCTTCTTTAGCATTGCGTGCTTGAGCTTCTGCTTGCTTTGCTTTGCCTTCAGCTTGATCTGCGGGGTCACCTGTCACTTTGCCGGCTGCATCTTGAACTTTGCCTTCAACATTCTTAGCAGCAGCTTTGGCTCTTTCTTCTAAACTCATTGTCGTACTCCGTTTCTAAAGAACTATCTGAACCGGATAGGGCAGACAACATCGCTCTATCCACTCCTTAAATGTACGCAATGCTTACAGTAAAACCCTCTCTCACAAGTTGTATTCAAAACAACAATATCTATCGTCTACCTATGCTTAAAGAGCGAGGCATCACTACAACCAGACTCTACAGCTCACTGCAAAAGTGCTTCAGGCATAGTAGCCACTAGAGCTCTTGAGACTTCGCCAAATCTCGCTCTGTGCGAACCCACTTGGTTTGCGGTTTGATGAAAAAAGCCATGTACAGAGGGACTTTCCAGAGCACATAGAGCGGCACTGACAGGAGCGTTACTAAAGGTAATTTGTGCCGCGCAAAGTTTGCCCAGGCAGTGGTAATCGCTACGAGTATAAACAGCCCTTCCAGCGCCAGTAGGGTCATTGGCGCATAGAACCCCAGCGTCAAACCAGCCACACTTGCGGATAGCAACGCTGCAAACCACAACATGACTAGGAGCGACAGCGGTGGAATGCATAGGTCAAGCGCGATCGCCAATAAAGCGAAACGCTTCTGGTCAAGCCATCCCTTCAATAGACGTGGCACCTGACTCAATAATGTCTGGAGGTGCCCGTGCTCCCAGCGAGTCCGCTGACTGACGGCAGCTTGCTTTTGCTGTGGCAATGCGCCAGTGACATCAGCCTCGGCGCAAAAAACAGTGGGATAGCCAGTCACTAAAAGATCCAAAGATAGCTGCATATCCTCAACGATATTGCCACTTGCCCACGGGACCTGATGAATAAGCGACCAAGGGAACGCCATTCCAGTACCCGTCAAGAGACACGGCAGCCCCAATTGAGCCAGCCCCAATGGACGCACTAAATTCTTGACTGTGAACGCAAGTATTGATACCGCAGAAGCAGGACTAGGTTTTGTCGGTTGGTTAAGAAGATAACTTGCCTGCACTGGACGCTGCTTCGCTGCTGCCAAACATGATATTTTCGCGATCGCCCCTTCTGCAACCAGGCAATCGGCATCGACGACAACCACGACATCAGGTGGTTGTGGCGCAAGAAATTTTAGCCCAAAGTCCAACGCATACCCCTTTCCGCGTCGTTCAGGATCATGCCGTTCAATAACCGTCGCACCAGATGCCTGAGCGACAGCGGCTGTCTCGTCATTACAGTTGTCAGCAATCACAATCAAGCGATCTTGATTGGTCAACTGTGGCATCACTGTCTCTAACGTTACGCTGATGCCACCTGCCTCATCATGTGCCGGAACTAGCACCGCGATCGTCGGTCGAGCCATCAACGGCTCTTGCTCAATTCGCCGCCTTGGTAAAGTCGCTGCCAGACATTCCACTAGAAGAACGCCAGTGGGAATGAAGAGGAAGAGCGCAATCGCCAACAAAAAACCGTTAAGCAGTTGATTCACCACGGATACTTTGACGCTCCCACCGTTGCTAGCCCTACTTAAACCAACTGAATTTAAACCTAGATCAATTCAAGCGATGGATTGGATACGTGCTTACCGAACCAACCTGTTGCTGATCTAAGCTGTTGCACGCTCACTGAGCGAAAACCTACTCATTCGGTTTAAGAATTTTAAGGTTTTCCAGCAGCGTTGGCTTGCCACCATAGCTCTGTCCATACTGCCCCGACTGGTTGTAAGCATTTGCTGTACCGCTGCCAGGGTGGTTAGGCACAAAGCCCACTACAGGCAAGCGGAACCTTCCTAGTTCAGCAAGCACTTGAGTCAACACCGATCGCTTTGTTTTGGAAACGCCCGCAACCAGAAGCAGTCCGCTGGAGTGAGCAGCCACAAAATTAGCGTCAGAGAATTCTGAAAGTGCAGCCGTGTCATAAATCACGAGGTCAAATTTGTCTTGCAGTGTTTGCATCAAGCCTTGCATCTCCGTGGAAGCCAGCAATCTACCGGAATCTGGTGAAGTTTGACCAGCCGTTAGCACCGAAAGGTTGGTAGCCGCAGGCGCACGTTGAATGACCTGCTCTAGTTCTCCCCGACCTGAAAGCAAATCGCTCAGCCCAATCGAGTTCGGTAGGCTGAAAAGCGAATGAAGCTGAGGCGAACGCAGATTTGTATCAACCAACAAGACTCGTTGTCCCATTGAAGCTGCCTCTAAAGCTAGATTGAGTGCGATCGTCGTTTTTCCGTCGCCAAGTTCCGCAGAACTAATGACCAGAGAGCGTACTGACGGATTAGAACTGAGAAAGCGAATGTTCGTATACAGAGAACTGAAAGCTTTTGAGAAAGCGTCCGATCGTGCAGCGGGAAGGGCATTTATCGGTTGGTTTAAGCCATTTTTGAACGGAATGGTGCCCAGAAGCGGCAGCTTCAAGGAGCCTTCCATATCCTCTGCACTGTAAAATCGATCCCTGGCTTTTTCCTTCAGTAAAGCGGCTGCTAAGCCAAGTAGCAAGCAGGCTGCTAAGCCAGCGAGCAAAAATTTCGGCTCAATGTTGGCGGATGGAATCGGATTGTTTCTGCCATCTCGATCGATGGCTGGAGCCGAAACAATCTCCCAAGGCACTTCTTTCTGTGCCGCCTCAATCCGCAACGTCTCACGCTGAGTCAAAAATTGGTTTAACGTCGTTCGAGCAAGGTCTAATCGTTGGCTTAATCCTGTATATTGGCGAATAACAACCGGAAACTCCTGAAGCTTCTGATTTAAGAATGCTTGAGATTGCGCGATCGCCTGTCCACGTACCTGTAGTTGCTGAGTCGTATTAGCAGCCGTCACTAACTGCTTAATCAAGTCCACTCGAAGGGCATTTTGAAAGGCGAGAACGCGAGAATCGAGGGGTACGCTAGAGGCGTTCAAGCCTAAGTTCTTGCGCGCTTCCCGACCCAACAGTTGCTCCAACTTGTTTTGTTGTTCCTTCAGCCCAAGCATGACTGGACTCTCACTGCTATAGCGCGCAGACTTAGCCGCAATTAGAGTCTGCACCCTTTTCAGTTCGGCAATTTGCGTCTGATAACTGGTGTTTTCACTCAAGGAAGCCGCTGCCAGTGCTTGCTCCGGATTGATGCCGAGCTGCGCTTGCAAACGGTTGAAGAGTGCCTGCTGTTCTTTTAAGTTACGCTGCGTCTCTAGCTGCTGAGCCTGAATCCCTTGGGCTTGGGCGGAAAGCTGCACACCCTCTGTTGTTGGATCAGCGATGCGATAGCGCTGCCTTAGCGCTTGCAGTTCGGCTTCCAAGTCGTTTACGCGACGCTGTAGGCTGGGAAGCTGATCCTCAATGAACTGAACACCGCCACCGATGCGAGTTTTTCGGTCTTCAAGGCTATATTTTAGATAGCCTCTAGCGAGTTCTTGTAGTATGAACTCTACTTTTTGAGGGTCTTGACCTTTATACGCAACATCAATCACTTTCGTTGGGTCGGATGCGTCAGACCCAAAGCGCTGTGCCGAAACTTCATACCGCTTGATGATCAGCGTTTTGCCGTTGGCTGCGGCTGCAAGTGAACCCGCAGTGACATCAGGATAACGCCGTTGAATTTCTGTCGCAATCTTAGAAAGCAATTCAGGGCTTTGTAAAATCTGGAGCAATGTCGGATAGTCAATGACATCAGGCTGCTGTGCACCTGGTCGAGAAATCGCAGCCGGGTCTGAAAGACGTGCTTGCGAGGTGATAGGCTCGACCAAAAGCTGAAAATGACCTTTGTAGGTACGAGGACCACTCAGACTTGAGTATGCAACCAGGGCAGCACCAGCAGTCGTAACCCCTGCAATGAGGAGAGCATTCCGCCGAATCATCCTGCCTAGGGGCGACAAGTCGAGACCCTTCTGTTGTGCAGACAAGTCTGTGTCATCACCCACCCCGCCGTTTGCGTATGATCGCTCTTGATCATTGAACGATGGATCTTGAGTGTAATGTTCAGCTTTCATGGTTTCTCCCTCCCTCATTGACTCTCAGCATTGAACTCTCAGCATCGAAAATTTTGATTGCGTTTAGCTGCTTCACGAGACAGGCAACTATCACCTAAAGATGGTAAACAGCCCTAACACACCGCCAAGCGGACCCAGGACTGTACCAACGGTATCGCCAATCTTAGCGATGCCATTTCGGTTCACGACAACGACATCATTGTTGCGTAAGGGAGGGTTATCTTTCTCGTCCAGCTTTTTTGAAAAATCAATGGCAATTGTTCTTCGATCAACAGTGCCATTGGGGTTCAGGCGAATCAACTCCACATCTTTCCTAGCCCGCCCGTTTCTAAAGCCACCAGCAGCCAGAATTGCCTGGTTCAACGTAGTGTTGGGTTTAACCGCAACGGCTCCGGGAGTCGTGACCTCGCCCACCACGTTAACCCTAATTGCGTCCGGGGAAAAATTGCTGTTAGCAATCTGGAGGGCTTCCGTTGTATCGATTTGAGTCGCTTTAGGAATAACGAGCGTGTCACCATCCCGCACTTGGATATCCTGAGTTAAATCACCTGCACTCAAAAACTTCCAAAGGTCGATCGTGCGCGTCTCTTCTCGACCTGCTCCTTGCGGACGACGAATCTGAATTTGACGAATATCGGCTTGCTCAGTGATACCTCCGGCCGCCTGAATTGCCTTACTTACCGTGGGCCACTGACTGCCGCTTTCATTGCCGCCTTGTTGCTGCCCATTCAGACCCGTTTGAGCTGCATTTGTAGTGCTTACCGCAGCACTGCTGACGAGATTACTTGTAATAATGTAAGAACCTGGGCGGGTTACTTCACCGATCACGCCGACTTTTAGAGTGCGAGCCGCAATCAAGCTAACAGTGACTCTTGGCTCGTTGATGTACGCGCCGTATTTCGCTTCTAGCCGTTCAGATGCCTCTCTGAGTGTCAACCCTTTAACATCGACACTTTTGACCCACGGTAGATTGATTGAGCCGTCGGGCAGCACAGGATAGCGCGCTTCCAACACAAGCTCAGGGGTGTCGTAGCTATCAATTTTGAGTACATCGCCAGCACCGAGGGTATAAGCGGATTCCTCTTTTTCGACATTATTTGGCTTCGGAGAGCCAACCTCCTGCTGAGACGGATTGGGTTGAGCCAATGGTGTCTGAGCTGTGGTCGGTACAGGATAGCTCGCTCCAACCAACACCAATAAAGAAAAGCCTGTGATTGAACGATTAATTCCCTTCATCATGAAGTCTCTTAGTGACACGGGAAATTGAAAAAATGAATGGCATGAAAGCGCGAAGGAGAAAAAGGTTAAACGGCACGTCATTTATAACTTGCCCAGAAACTTTTCCACTATAACCTTGCAGCGTCTACTAGCCAGGTTGTGTCTAGGCTCAACGGCGGGCTATTAAGTCGTTTCAGACTTTTTTAGGACGTTGATATTCCTCAGCGCGCAACCACAACGTTAGCTGGTAGTAGATTCCCTGTAGATAACACGCGTAGCGACCCTGATTTTAGTAGCAACTTTAGTAGCTCAATCAATTATGGAGTGTTCGATTAAGCTCTCTTTGTCGGTTATTGCTTACTTTATCCAATATTTATCACTTTCCTCAGCAAAGCTATGCAAAGAGAAGAAGAAATAAAGCTTGCCTCGATTAAATCACCACACGCCGCTCAGTTTTACAAGTATTCTCAAACGAGCTGTCGGTGATTTCCCCTATGCTCACCAAACCAGATTTTAATCATCTGACGCTGCTTGAGGCTGAACTACTGACAACAGAACAGGATTACCCGTAACTGCTGCTGTCTTAGCATCTTTCAGACGATCGCAAGGTCAACAATGGGCTTGCCTAGCAGACAATGCCAGTGACAGGCAAAGAGGTCGGGCCTTTGGACGTTGAGGCTGGCGAGCGCGGGTGCCGCCGGAAACGGTAACAGGCGATCGAAACAAAGTGTTTCATTTTGCCAGCCAAACTGCATGAGGTAAACGGCGGGTAGTGCGTTGAGCGATCGCAGCAAGCGTTGACTCAGGGCATAAAGGGGTTGCCGTTGGACATCCGAAAGGTGAATTGGCTGCTTGTAACGTTGCTCTGATGAGTGAAATGCACCTGATTCAAAACCAATCACTTCAGCGTAGAGCGGTCCTTTTGCGGTGAGGACGATCGGTAGCCAAAGGTTGCCTTCGCCTGTGGCATATTGCCACGATGTAAGCTGCTGTCGTAAGCCATCGATATCGCGGCAAGCTGAGTAGAGCGCGTTTGCCTGCAAAGAAAGGATTGGCGGTAGATGAAGCGTCAGGGGACAAAGCAGGCGATCGTCGAGTGTCGAGGTGTTGGCACTAAGGTCAGAGGATGAAACAACGTCAACAGTTGTGTGGCTATCAGGCTCACACTGATTAAGAAGGGCATGTTTGAGCGCAGAAACCAGTTGAGTCGCCGCCTCAGAGCGAGTAGACTCCACGACAATAAGTACGTCAGGCATCGAATCTAGGCATTCCCAAAGCTAGGGAGAGCGGCACTCATACCTTTAGGAAAGCTGGGCAAATCAAGATGAGTCTGACGACGGGTTCTCACTGCCAGACGATAGCTGACGCTTTGCAGTTCGGCGTGAAGCTGACGATTTTCACGTTGGATTTGAGTGACCTTCTCACGAATCGGCACCATGCGCTCGGCAAACTTTTGGCGATAGATTTTGGGCAGCTCCTGTACGACTTGCTCTAGCATCCGGGAGCGATCGGTCAGTTCTTGCACCGATTGGCGGAGCTGGTAAGTTTCTGTATCGCGATCGGTAATCTGCTCTTGATAGAACGTGACTTGCTGCTCTACACCTTGCAGTTGCTCTCGTAGAGCACGCACTTCAGCCAAGTGTCGCTCAGACACTTCTGGGCTGGGCATAAAGTTTGCGTTGCCTTTCACTAATCGAAAGAGTTCCTGGGAGAGCTGCTGTACCAGGTTGTCTCGCATCTGTAGCTCTTCGCGGAGACGCACGGTCTCTGCTTGTAGGTCGGGCAGGGTTTGGCTCTCAGAATAGGTCACGTCTTTAGAACTCCACTTTCGATAGCATCAGTCTTTATGGCATCAGGCTGGCTCAGGTGAGTGTCCCAACGGCGAGGGGCGGACTCACGGCGAATATCCCGCCAAATTGCTGTTGCAGCTAATGTACCATCTGCGACAGCAATTGATACCTGATTGAGTCCTTCTTTTAAATCACCAATGGCAAAAAGGCGCGGATGTGAGGTGCGGCACATCGAATCTGTCACTAAGTTCTCACCGTTCCACTGCAA
>JACMKO010000489.1 GCA_014380065.1 Leptolyngbya sp. ES-bin-22
AGTCCATTTCTATAGCAATTAGATAGTCCTAAACTTGTAATAACTCTTTAACGCGTGGGTTTTGCCCACGCGTCAAAAGGTTATTAACTCAATACCACTGCCAGCAATTATTAGTAGCCATGAACCAATACTTCTTGGTTCAACAGACCGTCTACGTAAAAGCTTTTTTGATACCCTAAGTCGTTTCCAGGCAAAACCAGGAAACGATTCAGGCAAAAGGTCTCAGCGTACGTCAGTCACTGTTTTGAGCGACTAAGCCTAATCTCCCACAGCCGTTCTAGAACGCTTGACAGGTTTTGGCTTGTTTGAGTAGTCAGCAGATGAGCGAGACCCGTAGTCTTCAGTAGGAGCGTCCTCGGACACACCCTGGTCACCACGCATCCAGGCAGGACGGGTATGGTCGTGAGCCATTTGCAGAGCCGCCGCTGCGATCGCTCGCATATCGTACTCTTCGCTGAGCTGGGTCACAATTGGCAAGAAGGAAGCCAAGCGATCGCCCACCAATGCCTCTACAAGCTGAGCTTGCAGCTTCTCGATATAGCGAGCTTCGATTTGAGCGCGAGTTGGAATGTTGCCAATCTCCAGCTTTTGCCGAATATGGCGCTCAATATCTTTGAGCTTGCGTCGATCGAGAGCCTGTAACAGCGTGATCGCAACGCCTTCCTTACCTGCGCGGCCTGTCCGACCAATCCGGTGAACGTAGCTATCCACGCTGTCGGGCAAGTCGTAGTTAATCACATGGCTGAGATCGTCAACATGCAATCCACGAGCCGCAATGTCTGTGGCGACAACCCAGCGCACCTGACGCTGGCGGAACCGCAGCAGCAAACGCTCTCGCTGAGACTGACTCAGGTCGCCGTGGTACTCGTCTACGCTGTGACCAGCAGCTTGCAGTTGACGGGTCAAATCTGCGGCAGCTTTACGAGTGCGGACAAAGATCAACGCCGACTCTGGATCTTCTAATTCCAAAATGGGCTGGAGCGCACGAGACTTAGACCAGCCACGCGGCACCATGTACATCACCTGATTGATCCGACTTGGAGCCGCTTTGGGCTGCTCAATCGTGACCGTGACGGGCGATCGCAAAAACTTAGCGGCCAGCTCGCGAATAGAAGGAGCCATTGTGGCGGAGAAAAATGCCGTTTGACGTTCCGGCGGCGACTGGCTCAAAATACGCTCTACATCCTGAATAAAGCCCATGTTGAGCATTTCGTCAGCTTCGTCAAGCACCAGCCAGCTCAGCTTATTCAGCTTTAGGTCGCCGCGCTTCAGCAAGTCCAAAACGCGACCGGGAGTGCCCACCACTACCTGAACGCCTTTTTGCAGACGGTTAATCTGCAGGTCAATTGACTGTCCACCATAGATCGGTAGAACGCGCAGCCGACGGTCTTCGCTCAGCGACTTAATGGCTTGATAAACCTGAATAGCCAGTTCCCGAGTTGGGGTCAAAATCATCGCCTGAACGGCGTTGCTGTTGAGGTCAACTTGCTCCAGGATTGGCAATCCAAATGCAGCAGTCTTGCCAGTTCCAGTCTGGGCTAAACCAACCAAATCTCGCCCCGACAACAAATGGGGGATCGCTTGCGCCTGAATGGGCGTAGGAATAGTGAAGCCGGACTTTTCTAAAAAGCGCACTCGCGTCTCAGACAAGCCTAAGCTAGTAAATGAAAGGGTCATTATCTCTCCTTAGAGTGAATTTGCGGAGACACGATTGAGCGCGCCTCTCAGTTGAGTTTTGGCATCTGCTACATGCCCATACAGGTCATAGACATCGGCATCCGTAATGGCAACCGACACCATTGCCCCTAATCTGGCTTCTCCCTGCACATACACCAGACCGTCCACGTCTGGCGAAAATCGAGCAGAGCGCCCAATCAATTCACCAGTTTCGGGATTTTCTTGTTCGATCAGCACATCGACAACTTTGCCAACTTCCGCCCGGTTTCGCCGAAGTGAAATTGGTTGCTGCACCTGCATCAACGCCTCCCGCCGAGCATCCATTACCAGCTGCGGCAACGGATTGGGCATACTGCAGGCTGGCGTTCCCTCCTCAGGTGAGAAGGTGAATACACCTACATGGTCAAACTCGTGGCGCTGGACAAATTGGAGCAGGTGCTCGTGATGCTCGTCCGTTTCGCCCGGAAAACCCACAATGAACGTGGTGCGTAAAACAGCATCAGGAATGGCGGTTTTGATCCGCTCAATGACGCCATCATTCACCTGCCCTTGCCAGGGGCGATTCATCGCTCGCAGAATGTCAGGATGGGAGTGCTGTAGAGGCAAATCAAGATAGGGCAAGACGTTGGGCACAGACTGAATCGCCTGGATTACCTTTGGGGTTAAACCCGTCGGGTAAGCATAGTGCATCCGAATCCAGGGAACTTCTACTGTGCCGAGTGCCTGAAGCAGCTCTGCCAACTTCGGCTCACCATAAATGTCTAGGCCGTAGTTGGTAGTGATCTGGGAAATTAAGATAATTTCCTGGACACCTTCAGCAGCAAGCTGTTTTGCTTCAGCAACAATAGATTCGATTGAGCGCGATCGCTGCTTTCCTCGCAGGTGGGGGATGATGCAAAAGGCACAGCGATAGTCACAGCCCTCAGCGACTCTGAGGTATGCTACACCCTCAGTAGTCGTCCGATAACGGGGAACCGTCTCGTCGGCGATGTAGGTTGGCTTTTCAGAAACTTCCTTGACGCGCTCTCCAGACTCTGCGCGCTGCACTACCTCGACAATTCGATGATAGTCTCCAGTACCAACCACTGCAACGGCTTCAGGCAACTCATCCAACAGCTCTTGCTGGAAGTGCTGTGCCATGCAGCCCGTAATCACAATCTTTTTGTTAGCCGCCGCTAACTCTACCAGCGTACGCACCGATTCTTCTCGTGCTGCCTGGATGAAGCTGCACGTATTTACAATAACATAGTCGGCCAATTCTTCATTGGAATCAACTTGATAGCCTGCTTGAACCAGCAAGCCTAGCATGTGTTCCGTATCCACTCGGTTTTTTTCGCATCCCAAATGGGAAACGGAAATCGTTGGCTTTGTACCCATTGGGCGTAAATCTCTCTGCAAAGATGTGGAAAAGTTGACGAGGGTGTGGCGATCGCTCGTACAACGGACTGGTTCCACACTTAGGAAATCGCTTCTTCAGGACTTTCCGGAGGCACCGTCAACCGCAATCGCATTTGCTTGTATGCCCATAGTAACCTAAAAATCCTTACATAACTACACATTTCTACTGTCTTTTGAAATGTCTTTTGAAAACCTGGCAAAATTTACAGCGATACACGATGTGCAGTCTTGATTCCCTTTACCCTTGCTTTGAGTGCTAAAGGCTTGAAGCCATCTCGTAGGGCGAAGGAACTTTGCGCCACTTTGCCTCTCCCTTCTAGGGACAATGATCCGACAGTTGGTTAACGGGAATAATTCTAAACAGCATTGGTAAGCAGCGCTTTTGAGCGTAGAGCTTTTTACTACCTCGTGAAATTATGACCTTATAAAATTATGGTAAGATATACCTTCTGTGGGCAATTTTGGATGATTTGCAGGTTGATATCTCGCCTTGATTCAGCTTTATCCCATTTGCGTTTACTGTTGAACAACCCGTAGCTCAAGACTGTAATCAACCAGTTATCCCGTCGTCTTTGTTACTTTTTTGGCTGCAACACACGAGTGGATGCAAGGGTGCAGTTGCTCATGTGTATGGCTTTTGTGCTTCGTATTATATTTCCGCTGAGTACGAAGCTTACTACTATTGAATCATCATGACTAACGAGGTAGAGAATGGCTAAACGCCGAAACCAGAAGAAAGAGAAAGCCCTCCGCAACCAGGCATACGCTCGTAAGTTTCGCAAACGTACCAGTCCCGGTCGGTTTGGCAGACGCCGCATGGGTGGCGGTAGCGCTCAAGACGACGATATGGATCAGGATAACCGGGGTAATGCGGGTGCTGAGGAAGCGGCTGAGTAACACTGCTTTTAGTCGGCTTTAGTTTTCTTAGAAAGACTACAGATAAAAACTCCTCCCCGCCAATCGGGG
>JACMKO010000490.1 GCA_014380065.1 Leptolyngbya sp. ES-bin-22
CGTGCCCACACTCCGCACAGTCGACCTCGTCGACCGGGCCGTTCACCGGGAGATGCGCGCCGCAGCGCGGGCACTCCGTCCGCAGCCCGAACCGGCCGTAGCGGGGGTCGGCGTTCTCGGCCAACGACATGCCGGAGTCTGCCCCGGCCGGCGGCGCCGGGCAACCCTGGTCCTCGTCGCGCCCCTGGCGTAGGGTCTGGCGGGAGTCGACCATGTACGTCTCGGGCATGTCGGGCAACGAGATCTGGTGCCTCGCCCAGAAGGGGCTCCGTCCCGGCGGTCTCGTCGTCGGGAACAGCGTCGTGTCGCTCGGGCTGATCGGCGGGCTGTCCGCCGGGATGCGCGGGCTGTCGGGCGGCGAGCTCGCGAACGTCACGTCGCTCATCTCCGAAGGCCGGCACCTGGCCATCGAGCGGATGGCGAAAGAAGCGAGCCAACAACAGGCGAGCGGGGTGAGCTCGGTGGTCAGCGAGCTGCGCTCAATCGGCTTAAATCGGTAAGCGATCGATATTTTTATTGCAGCCAATGACAACCATTGCCGACCCTTTATGCAGCGTTGTATTGGGGTTGGGGTTAATCTCAAATTTGCTGTCTTGACTCACGGCAAGTAAATTCAAGCCATAGTGAGAGCGGAGTTTGAGTTCGGCAATGGTCTTACCGTTGAATGCTTCGGGCACCAAAATTTCGACAATACTGTTGTCTGGGTCGAGTTCAAAGCGCTCTAAAATGCTGGGTCGAGTAAGGGCACGGGCTAAGGCACAGCCCATCTCATGTTCTGGAAAGACGACATGATCGGCTCCAACCTTTTTCAGCAGCTTTTCGTGAATTTGCGAGGAGGCTTTGGCAACAATATGGGCGACTCCAGCTTCTTTCAGGTTGAGTGTGGTAATCACGCTTTCTTCGACATAGTTGCCGATCGCCACAATCACCGTATCAATTTCACAGATGCCAGCCTCCTGAAGAGCAGCCGGATCGGTCGAATCAAGCTGCACAGCCCGCACCGCAATGTGATCGGCAAGCGCCTGGGCAACGCGCTTTTCGTCAGAATCAACGCCCATTACCTCGTAGCCCAAATGGTGCAACGTACTGCAAACAGCGCGCCCAAAGCGCCCTAAGCCAATCACCGCGTAATGCTTGTTTCTGTCCGGTTGCAAGCTACGAAAAAAACTCAAGAATGTCAGGTTCACAGGCGAACTCCGAGCGGTTAGCTCCAAATTTTGTGTATGCACTCAGGCGTGGTACTTCTTGGTGCCTTGCAAGCAGCCACCGTAGCAACTAAGACAACAGTCAGGTCAAGCAGATCGCAGGCTGACAAGCATCTCAGTAACAGCAGACAGGCTTTCGCGTCGTCCGTGGTTGCCGATCGCCGAGACGCAACCAAGAAGTAGCGGCTCAGACTCTCTAGCCTATCAAGAAGCGCCACCATCCATCGTGTCCAGATGGTTCGGCTTCACGCAAACTTAGCCCACCAGTAGATTTTCTTCCGGGTAATGCACCACACTGGGGATGGGATCGCCGAGGAGTGCGCCCATTGCCAGCAAAACGCCAACCCGACCGATATACATCGTTGCGACCAGCACCAGCTTTGCAAAGGTCGAAAGCCCTGCCGTAATGCCCGTCGAAAGCCCTACCGTCGCAAACGCAGAGACAACCTCAAACAAAATGCGAATAAAGTCGAGTTCTGGATCGGACAGCGACACAAGTATTGTCATCACCAGGACAGTTGCAAGGGAACCCACGGCTACCCCGACGGCTTTAAGAATGAGTGACAGAGGAATCTGCCGCCCATAGAGAATCACCGCTTCCTTACCCTGCAAGATGGCTTTTGTGCAGCTTGTCAGCACTCGTAGCGTGGTGGTTTTGATGCCGCCTGCGGTGCCACCCGGACTGCCGCCAATCAGCATAAAAGCGATCGTGATAAACAAACCGGCTGTGGTCATTTTGCTGAGGTCGATCGTATTAAAGCCTGCGGTTCTGGGTGTCACCGACTGAAACCAGGCTGCTAGCACTTGCGTACTCAAGGGCATCGAGCCAAGCGTATTGGGATTGCGAACCTCGACCAGAAAAAAGGCAAGCGTGCCCACCACTAGCAAGATCAAAGTCGTACTCATCGCAACCTTGAAATTTAGAGAAAGGACAAGTCGCTCCGGTCGCGGAAACAGGCGATCGCGCAGCCACAAATGCATCTCAAAAATGGCCTCATACCCAATGCCGCCAAAAATAATTAGCCCAGAAATTACCAGATTTAACAAGGGCGACGCTTGATAGCCCATGAGATTGTCTGGAAACAAGCTAAACCCGGCATTATTCCAGGCACTCACGCTGTGAAAGGTTGCCAACCACAGCGCCCGCGTCAAACCGTGAGCGGGGGTGAACACCACCACCAGCAAAAAAATGCCCGTGATCTCAAAGATCATCGTGGTCGCAATGATGGAGCGAATGACCTGCGCCCCACCTTGCATCTCGCTGCGATCGAGGGCTTGCTGCACCGCAATTTTATCTCGCAGCCCAAATCTGCGCCCAACGAGCAACAGCAGAAACGTCGTTGCCGTCATGTAGCCTAACCCGCCCACCTGGATCAGCGCCAGGATCAAAAACTGTCCAAAGGGGGAGAAATACGTGCCTGTATCGACCACGATGTGACCCGTCACGCAGACGGCAGAGGTCGCCGTAAACAGCGCGATCAGGAGATGCTCCCAACTCCAGGTGTTTTGGTTAGCTGAGAACGGTAGCGCTAGCAAAAGCGTGCCGACCGTAATGACAGCGAGAAAGCCAAGGCAAATAGTCCGAGAAACAGTCATTTAAGCTAGTGAACCGATGGTGACGTGAAGTAAGTGCTGCTCAAACCGCTCCGTAACGCTGCAATCGTCCTACACAAGCAAGTAAAAAACAAGCTGGATATCCTTTTGAGCTAAAGGCAATCTTACCGCTTCCAATGGGGCGATCGTCACAACGTTTAGGACATGGGGATCAGAGGGGAGGTGGGGGCGTTGCCCCCAGCCAGGGGTTCCACGCATCGCTGCTGTTCAGATGTGAGCAGAATCGTTCTGTCTGTCATCCCCAACGGTTGGCAAATGATGTTTTTCAATTCTTTACAAGGCTGGGAGGCTTTCAGGCTCAGCACAGAACCCAACAACCCCACGTCAGCACTTTTTTGCGAGTCAGCCGGAGGTTATGGCGTTAAACGACTGGCGATCGGCATTCGCCATCCCGTCCCAAAGGCGCGATCGGTCACTTTGAGTCCGGGGGGAGCCTGCCGCCGCTTAAACTCAGCGCGTGTCACTAATTTCACGATCTTAGTAATGGTTTGAAGGTCATGTCCTGCCGCTACAATCTGGTCGGGCGTTTGGTGATGATGAATCAACCGCATCAGAATATCATCCAGGGTATCGTAGTCGGGCAGTGAATCCTGGTCTACCTGACCGGGCTTGAGTTCGGCGCTGGGAGGCTTAGTGAGAATGTTTGTGGGAATGACTTCAAGGAAGGATAAAGGATGAAGGATGAAGGCTAAGTCCGGCTCATGCTTTATCCTTTCGCCTTTCGCCTTTTGCCTTTCATTGAGCCATCGACATAGGGAGTAGACGCGGGTTTTAGGGACATCGGCGATTGCGGCTAAACCACCATTCATATCGCCATACAGTGTGCAATAACCAACTGCCATTTCCGATTTGTTGCCTGTGGAAAGCAGCAGATGACCAAACTTGTTGGAAATTGCCATCAATAAATTGCCGCGAATCCGCGACTGGATGTTTTCTTCTGCTAGCCCAAACTCGGTGCCTGCAAAGAGAGCGGCAAAGGTATGGTCGTATGCCTGCATCAGTTCACCAATGGGTAAAGTTTCTGTGTGAATGCCCAGGTTTGCAGCCAGCGCCAGCGCGTCTTTGATGGAATGGTCGGAGCTGTAGGTTGAGGGCATGAGAACACCCAGAACGTTTGCACAACCGAGTGCTTCAACGGCGATCGCGGCGACCAGTGCGGAGTCAATACCACCGCTCAACCCGATGACGACTTTTGAAAAGCCACATTTCTGTGCATAGTCGCGCACCCCTAAGACCAACGCTGCCCAGATTTCAGCGTCTTCATTTTCTGGTAGAGCCGTGACCACACCGGGTTGCAAATCACCATCACAAAACTCCAACAACACCAGATCGGTTTCAAAGGCACGGGCACGGCTCACCAACTCACCCTGACGGTTAAATGCCACGCTACAACCATCAAAAATTAAGTCATCATTACCACCCACCTGATTGGCATAAATAACAGGTTGGGCAAACCGAACGGCACTATGCTTCAACATGGCTTCGCGCAACCGCTGCTTGCCCACTGTATAGGGAGAGGCAGACAAATTAACGGTGAGATCAACGCCTTCCTGTGCAAGATCGGCGATCGGATTCACCGTGTAGCTACGTTTGCCCCAAAACTCTTCATCATTCCAGAGGTCTTCGCAAATGGTGACACCGATGTGAAGAGAGTGA
Source organism: Leptolyngbya sp. ES-bin-22 (assembly GCA_014380065.1). Lineage (GTDB taxonomy): Bacteria > Cyanobacteriota > Cyanobacteriia > Leptolyngbyales > Leptolyngbyaceae > Stenomitos. The sequence goes on from JACMKO010000490.1 coordinate 4,476, forward strand.
GGGGTGAGGGGTGTAGCTTGCTTCCGCTTCGCGGTGGAGTGAGGGGTATCGTTTGCTTCCGTTGTGCGGTGGGGTGAGCGTTCTGAGCTTTGAGTTACTTCTGACTCCTGACTCCTTCTAACGTCATTGACTCCTGCTTCGCTTGTGGAAGCAACCACGTTAACGCCTGACTCCTGCAATGCCAGCACAAAATGATTCGCCTCTCGCCCTGGCTCAAAGTAGCGGTCTTCATCAAACACGTCGTAGGTGGGCAACAAGCGTTTATGAAAGATTTGGCGAATCTTGCCGTTTTCTAGGAGCGCCATGCTGTTGAAGAGAGGTTTGCCGCCTTTGAGGAGGGCGTGTGGGTTTACCTCTATAGTGCCAACCAGGGTAATGAGCGATCGCGGCAGGTCGAGGGCTAACTGCTCTAGCGTCTCTGCCATTGCTGCCACAAAACCAGGATTCATCAACAAGTCACGCGGTGGATAACCACACAGCGAAAGCTCTGGAGTGAGCAGTAAACGTGCGCCACGATCGGTTGCCTGCTGTGCGGCAGCAAGAATTTTTTGCGCGTTGCCCGTCAGATCGCCGATGGTGGGATTGAGTTGTGCGATCGCAATTTTCATACGTTAGGACTTGAGTTTGATGTGTATTTGTTTGGCAGCGGGATTCTTATCGTGAGGAATTTCTTTGACCTCAAACAAGTCAGTCGCTCGAATTAGGCTTCCTAGCTTTTCATACCCGTAATTGCGTTGATCGAATGAGGGCGAAATCTTGGTGAGCTGTGCCCCAAAGGGTCCTAAATTCGCCCAACCATCTTCTTCTGCGATCGCTTTGTAGGCATCTTTCAGTAAATCAACAAATTCTCGATCGCGCTTTAAGGTTTGACTATTTAAGGCTTCTGCTTTTTGGCTGGAACTATCCTTGGTTGAACTTTTAGGTTCTTTCTCAGCAGAGCTATCAGAGGCACTGATTGAAGTCAATTCATTAGATTGCCTTAAAATTTCAGTGTAAATAAATTTATCGCAAGCACTAATAAACGCCAGTGGTGTTTTCTTTTCACCAAACCCATACACAACAAGCCCTGATTCTCGAATGCGACTGGCAAGTCTGGTGAAATCACTATCGCTGGAAACAATACAAAAGCCATCAAAGTTTTGTGTGTACAGCAAATCCATTGCATCAATAATTAAGGCACTATCGGTTGCGTTCTTGCCTGTCGTGTAGCGAAATTGCTGCATCGGCTGAATGGCAAACTTGTTGAGCTTGTCTTTCCACTTGCCAAGCTGAGTATTCGTCCAATCACCATAAATGCGCTTCACGTGAGAGGTGCCATATTTAGCAACTTCTTTAAGCAACGCCTCAATCAAATCCGCATTCGCGTTATCAGCATCAATCAATACAGCTAAGCGATCGGACTTATATTGCACTTCTCTACTCATAAGATTGGTGACTTTAAAGTTTAAATAAACACCAAAGGCTTGTCTTTCAAGGGCGCGAATGCTTCGGCATCAAAGCGATAGAGACTCGCAGGTCTGCCAGCGCCTCTGGAGGCTTTTACGCCTGTATCGGAGAGGAAACCGAGTTTAAGGAGGCGCGATCGAAAGTTAGAATAATCGGAAAAATTTTCGCCCAAAACAGTGGTGTAGAGCTGATATAAATCACTGAGTGTAAACAATTCGGGCAGCACTTCAAAAGCAACGGGGCTATATTCCAGCTTGTTCCGCAGGCGACGATGACCGTATTCCAACACTTCATTATGGTCAAACGCAAGTTGGGGCACTTGCTCTAGGGGATACCAGGCGATGCCGCTCACACCATCGGCAATGAGTTCTGCTTCAGCAAAACGAACAAGGGCAAAGTAGCTGACAGACAGATAGCGCACGCCATAGCTGTCCAGCGACTCGCGTGGATCACGATTGGGACCGCCAAAAGTATAAAGCTGCTCCAGGTAGAGGTTTCGGACGCGGATCTTTTC
>JACMKO010000491.1 GCA_014380065.1 Leptolyngbya sp. ES-bin-22
GAGGAGTGAGGGGAGAGGAGTTTTGAGTCTGTACTGTCTAGTTTCTTCAGCTAACAACCAAAAACCAAAAACCAAAAGCCAAAAACTATCCTGGCTGCTGCTGTAGATACTGAAACGCTTCCACCTCAGCCGCTGTGGGTTGGGCTGCGATCGCGCCGGGACGCATCGTCGTCAGTGCGCCCATAGCGCTGGCATAGCTGACGACACTTTTAGCCACATCAGGATTCGTCAGGTTTTTGAGTCCGTGTTGGCAGAGTTGGTGCAATAAGCCTGCCACAAAGCTATCGCCCGCGCCAGTTGTATCTTCTACTTCAATCTTAAAAGCTGGAATCTTACCTTCATTACCACCTAAATAGTAAGCACAGCCCTTTTCGCCTGCGGTTACCAGGACACCTTCAACGCTACCAAGGCGATGAGCAATCACGCCTGGATCGACTGTATCGTAAAGCCACTCAGCTTCTTCCTCAGAAAGCTTGAGAAAATCCGCATGGCAAATTAAATCGTGAATGAGCGGCAGAGCGGTGGCTTCATCGTGCCAAAAAACGGGTCGCCAGTTCACATCAACCACAATTTTGACGTAGTGCTGGTTCGCAACTTGGAGTGCCCGCCCGATCGCGGCTCGACTATCGGGATAGGCCAGTTCTAAGGTGCCTAGAACCAGAAAATCGGCAGTTTCAAATTGAGCGATCGACAACTGGTCGGCTTGCAGATGCGTATCAGCAAAATCAGCGGTGTTGTGGTCGCCAAAGCCTGCAAACGTGCGATCGCCTGCCTGCGATCGCACAACATAAACTGCGCGAGTGGGTGCGGTCGGGTGACGCTGAATGCCAGTGCCATCGACTCCAACCGTGTGCAGTAGCTCTACAAGCGCCGTTCCTAAAGCGTCCTGACCAACGCAGCCAATAAACCCGGTTGGTGTACCCAATCTAGCTAGCCCACAGGCAACATTGGCAGGCGCACCGCCCGGATAGGGTGTCCAGGACTTTACCTGATCAAGCGGTAATCCTGGCTGATCCGCCAAAAAGTCGTACAACACTTCGCCGAGGCAGAGAACGCGTGGCTGGCTCACAATGGCATTCCTTTACAAACTACTAGCAGCGTATCAGACGGCTGCTACGGCTCTACAATCGGGCTGGCAAGTCAAGCGAAATTAATACGATCGTGAAGATTTGCGTAACTGACCCATTCATACAAAGCATGGCAACCAGCAGCTTGCTTAACTTTACAATGACCCATGCCGCCAGGAAGCTACCTTCACAGGAAAGTGATGGCTCAACGGCTTTGAAGATCCGTAAATTCTCTTAGGCAGCTTTCAGAGGGCTGAACTAAAATCCTGGGATTTACCGTAGGGAACAATTCTATCAATGGAGTTAAATCAGGACATCTTCGTTTGAGGACTGCTGCTATGTCCCTAGAATTAACCGTTGAAGATTCGCTCCTGCTTGAAAAACATCGCCTTGAGCGTCTCCGTTCTTTTTTTGCTGATACGTTGGCAAAATGCTGTTTGCATCTTGATCGAAACAACAGCTTGAAGATTCACTGCTCAGAACCCTGGATGGTCGATCAGCTTTTGAGTGAAATCGAGCAACTGCGCTGGTATGTCTGGATTTTGGTGGGCGCAAAGCGCCTGTCGATCTGTTTCGCTCAAGAAGAAGTCTATCGAGCTTCGACCCGTAAACCCAGCAAACGATCTCAGCGCCTTCACACTGCTTAGGTCGCCAGACGCTCAAGCTGTCAATCTATAGTTCACCTGATTGGATGACTCCTTCGGGTGGAGCAAAACGACTGTGAATTAGGGGATACTGTCTCTATGAAGATTAGATGAAGTAGAGGACGCATGAGTACCTCGCCTCATTTGGATGAGAGGTTTCCCCCAATGCCGTTGCCCAAGTACTCAGCCCAGTTAACGATCGTGCAGGTCATCGATCGCGTTGTTCGCTCTGGCAGAATTACGCGTTTGGACGAAAACTATTTCTTGCAAGCGATGGTGGCTGATACGCCGCTGAGCCATGAAGAGCAGAGTCAGGTGAGAAACGTCTTCGATCGTTTGAGAATGGGGCTTTTACAGGTCGTTGATTAGCCTGCGTGAGTGAGATTTAGGACTGCATTGTGCAGCGCCCGTCGCTAGCGGTGAACGCGCTGGTAAAGGTAGTTGAACGGAGAAATGTGTCCACCCGTTGCGGCTCTCAACCAGAATTGCCCCTTCAAGCTGACTAACGAGCCGCTGCACTAAGGCGAGACCTAACCCTGTACCACCTTGTTTCCAGGGGTCGGCGTTAGGAACCCGGTAGAACTTCTCGAACAGATGGGGCAATTCAGCAGCGGGAATTTCTGCTTGATTGCCAACAGTGATCACAATTTGCGCGAGTGCGTCACCTGAAGCGGTGCCATGAGGTTGCTCACAATCAACCACCAAGGTCATGGCATTTCCAGGCGAGGTGTATTTACAAGCATTATTGAGCAGTTCTGCTACAACGCGCTGCAAGGTTGCTTTATCAGTGGTCATGGAGGGCAGATTGGCAGGTAGCTGGATCGTCAGCGTTTGCTGGCGATCGCTAGCCCGTGCGTAAAACGGTTCAACAACTGTGGTGAGACACCCCTGTAAGTTGACGGTTTCAAGCGAAACGGGATAGGCAGATGCCTCCAAGCGCTGCAAGTCGAGCAAGTCATTAATCAGCTCAATCTCGCGTGAGCATTCCGCTTGCAGGATGTTAAGGTAACGCGCTTGTCGATCGGGGGTTGAGACGGTTTTCAGCATGTGAATCGCCATCTTCATGTTGGACATGGGCGTTCGCAGTTCATGAGAAACCGTGCTGAGGAAGTCGTCTTTGAGCTGATTAAGCTCTTCTAACGCAGCGACTTGCGCCTGGGCAGCCTGGTAGAGCCGCGCCTGACGAATGGCGATCGCGCATTGGTTTGCCACTTGCTGCACCAGCCGAATCTCCTGGCTGGTAAAGGTATCCTCAGACTGACGGAACAACCACAAGTCACCAACCACGCCCTGATCATCGACCATAGGGCACGCCAGAATCGCATGCTGGTTGCTTACCATACGGGGTGCATTCGCTTGCGTACGGCAAAATTGGAAGCATTGCTCACGCAAGAGCCAATCATAGACCTCAGCAAGGTCTTCCATCTCAACGGTGACACCATTTGAGCTGGGCAGATCGGAGAGGATGTGTTCGTAGCAAACGGTGGAGGTACGGCGTTCAAGATCATAAAGTGCGGCATCACACCCCATAATCTCTAGTCCAGAGGCTAGTTCCTGCACGGCGGTTTGCAAGATGCGGTCTTCATCAAGACTGTCGCGAACAGAGTCTGTAATGCGCTTCAGCGTTGCTTCAAACCGCAAGGCTTGTTGAAGTTGAGCGGTACGATCGTGTACTTGCGCTTCCAGTGCCGTATTGAGGTTTTGGACTTGACGATAAAGCTCTGATTGCTGGATGGCGATC
>JACMKO010000492.1 GCA_014380065.1 Leptolyngbya sp. ES-bin-22
ATCGCCAAATCAGCACCCGTGATTTTGCCAGAGCCGGAACCGTTACCAGAAATCGATCGCGCTGCTGGTCGTGAAGCGATGCAACGAGCCAGAAACATTATCGAAATGAAACTACGGAGGGTGGGCTAATGGAAAACCTTGACAAACAAAAGCTGCCTGCTAACGTGATCAGATTGCAGGAGCGAGTGTTGCCCAGCAACCTGGAAGCGGAGGAAGTGATCTTGGGCGGCTGTCTGATTGACCCCAACGCGATCGAGCGAGTGTTGGATGTCTTGCCAGAGAATGCTTTTTACTCTGCACAGCACAAGTTAATTTATCAAGCGATGCTGGCATTGAACTTTAAGGGTGTGCCATGCGATGTGATGCAGGTTCTGTCATGGCTCAACGATCGCGGCACTTTAGACAAAGCTGGTGGGCAGCCCAAATTAGCGAAGTTGATGGATCAGTCAGTCGGAGCAGTCAACATTGACTTGTACGCCAAATTGATCGTCGATAAGTGGCAGCGTCGGCAATTGATCCAAGTGGGACAGGAGATTGCCACGATCGGAGCGCAGAACGATCGTGAACTGTCGGAACTGATCGACGCAGCCGAGCAAAAGCTGTTTTCAGCAACGCTTGGCAATCGTAGTAACAGCGTCTCCCGTACTGAAGACCTGGTGCTGCCCGTTTATCAGGAAATTGAGTCTCGTTACGAAGGGAAGACGCTACCGGGTTTGTCATGCGGCTTCTACGACCTGGACTCAATGACACAGGGCTTCCAGCGTTCAGACTTGGTGATTATTGCTGCCCGCCCATCAATGGGGAAAAGCAGCTTTTTGACAAACATGCTGACGCAGATGGCTGCGTTCCATAAGTTGCCCAGCTTGGTTTTCAGCTTGGAAATGTCTAAAGAGCAGCTAACACACCGGATGCTGTCTAGCTTCGCGAGGATCGAGAGCGGTCGACTGCGTGCTGGACGTGTTGAGCAGAGCGAATGGGAACCGCTAGGAGTAGCAGTGTCTCAACTAGCCTCCCTACCTGTCTACATTGACGACACGCCTAACCCAACGATCGGTTACATCCGCTCCAAAGCGCGACAAGTGGCAGCAGAGAATGGCGCGATTGGCCCGTTCGGGATTGATTACCTGCAACTCATGGGCGGCGATAGTGATAACCGCGTCAATGAACTTACCAAGATCACGCGATCGCTGAAGATTTTAGCCCGTGAACTGAACACGCCAATCTTTGCTCTTTCTCAACTGAGTCGAGGTGTTGAAAGTCGCACGAATAAACGCCCCATGATGGCAGATTTGCGCGACAGCGGCTCGATTGAGCAGGATGCTGATCTGGTGATTATGCTTTTTCGTGATGAATACTATAACCCCGACACTGTGGATCGCGGGATAGCCGAAATCATCATCACGAAGCATCGTAACGGGCCGACGGGCACTGTGAAACTGCTGTTTGAGCACCAGTTCACGCAATTCCGTAACTTGGCAGCACCAGGGAGGAAAGCGTGATGAGTGCATTTACACATAGCGACCAAACACGACTAACCAACCTTGCCCGTATTCGTGGTGGCTTGCATGACATGGGCTTGACCATGAAATCGCCTCAGACCGTGCGATGGACAACGAAAGCGCTCGATCGCCTGCAAGTGTCCTACTCACAAACTGAATCCGGCTCATTGACTTACCTACTACCCGATAGCGCTCTAGAAGCAATGGCAACCGCGATCGAAAAGAAATTGCTTGAACAGAGCCAAGGGCAGGAGGCAGCATGAATCCCTTTGACGCAGAAGTTGAACTAGCCATCTACCGCGCCTTCCTCCGACTGCCAGTCGATCGTCTTCCTTCTACCCCTTTCATGCTCAACACATGGACGCGAGTCAATGACGATCGCTGGTTCGATGTACTCAAAGCCGAAGCACAGTCAGCATTTGATCACATTGAAGGCAAGAGCGATCGACCACACCCACGCCAGAAATCAGGGGCACTGCTGACAGCGTTGCGTTACCTGAAGCCATTGATCAAAAACCAGGATAAAGCCGCATGAAATACCAAAAAGCACATCCCGAAGTAGGACCACTGCTTGACGAATTAACCGAAGCTGACCTTTGTTGGTTTGCTGCCCATCCAAACAAGAAAACCCGCAAGCGTCTACCGCATGAAGTTGAGCTTGTTGAGTTTGAAGCGCATGGCATAGCCAAAGGGAAAGTCGAGTACATGATGATTGGTCGATTGAACGATCGCACCATCACTCGCGCCCCGGTCATAAACGGCAAGGTACACGGCTTTGTGATGAGCGAGTTACTAGAAGCACCAATCTGCCCAGTAACAACGAAAACGCCTAAAGGTTTTGGCAAATGAACGACACACCAACTAAGCCTTGTAAGCACTGCAAAGCCGTTGAACCCATCTTCATCACCGTGCAACTCAATCTCACTCAATGGCGATGTGGCGCGTGCAATTACTTCATCCAAGCTGTTGATTACCCCGGCAAGAGTAAACCAACCAAATTGAAACCGCAGAAGGATGCCTAAAGTAAACATCACCGCATTTGCCCCTGACAGCCCCGTAGAGGCGCGTAAGTACCCCAACGTGCCGTATGGCTCATCCGACATAGACGAAGGCTGGTTAAGCGGCAAGGACTTCGGTAAAGAGCCAAGTGTTTTAGAGCAGTCTTTTGCCGCTAAGTGGGTCCAGCTTTATCCAGAGCTTGACCTGTATGCCGAATGCCAGTTAGTGCCGGGTCGTAAATACCGCTACGACTTCGCTCATTACGCCGCTAAGGTCGCGATCGAGGTTCAGGGTGGCACTTACCAAGCAAACACAGGGCACACGTCAGCAGCAGGCATCCAGCGCGACTATCGCAAATTGCAAACGTTGCAAGCGTTGGACTGGGTAGTGTTCCCTCTGACTGCTGCCGATACCCAGGATGAACACGTTTTAGAAACTATTGCTCAAACCATTCAGAAGAGGCTCAAACCATGACGATCGCCCTTCTATCCATCCTCATCCTCTGCGTTTTTATCTGCGGAGTGCGCTGTGGCATTGCACTGACTGAAGCCATGTACCGACCGCTGTTCAATCAGCGCGACATTGACTATCTCGAAGACATTTTCGACCAAAAATGAAAAGCGATCGCGACTCTCATCACAACCGCTCAACCCCCAAAAAAGTAAAAATCATGACCACTCCCCAAAATCATACTTCACCCATCGTTTTACCGCCCGAATTACTAGCACGGTTACGCCGCAAAGGACGATCTCGATCGCGTGACCTGACTGCCATGAAAGAAGCGGGATTACTTTTTGGCTTGCCATACAGTTCAAAACTCTATTGGTGGAATGCCGTTTTAACAGCGCTTGATGCTCACACCCCTGATTGGAGGGGTGAGCCATCGCCCAAAGTGAACAATGCGATCGCGCCTTTCTTGGCTGATTTTAGTGAGAGGGACGCAGCATGAACACCGCATACGATTATCAAGGGCTTAAAGATTTTTTGGCTAGTGTGCCAACAGTATTGCTCACAGCCACAGAAGAAATTGAACTTGCCAGAATCATCCAAGCTCAGACGATCGACCCTAAAAAAGGCACCTTAACACTTGCTGGGCAACGCGCCAGAAACAAGCTTGTACGACACAACATTAAATGGGTAGTGCGGATTGCTCAAAAATATCGTGGAATGCCACTCCGAGATTTTGTGCAAGTTGGCTGCAAAGGCTTGATGCGTGCTGCTGAAAAATACGACCCGGCGATCGGGTGCCGTTTTTCAACTTACGCCACCTGGTGGATTAAGCAAGCAATTACTCGCTCCATTCAAAACGAAGGTCGATCGGTGCGAGTGCCAACACATATCCATACAAAGCTAATGCAGATCAAAAAAGCTCGTTCGACTCTAACGACTGCGTTACATAGAGAGCCAAATGATTTTGAAGTAGCCGCTCATCTCAAAATGTCTGTTAAAAAGATTCGTCTCATTGCTGTTAGCCTTGCCCCTGTAGATTCGATTGATCGACTCATTGGTGATGATCAAAACACTGCTTTGAGCGCTTATGTTGCCAGGACAGAAGATACAACAATGCAGGCAGTAGAGGAGGCTGAGATGGTCAGCTTTGTGCGTAGCATGTTGGAAAATTTACCCGAACGGTACCGTTTTGTTGTCTGTCATCGCTACGGCATTAATTGCAACCCTAAAAAGCTCGATGAAGTGGGGGCTTTGCTAGGAATCTCTAAAGAAGCGGTGCGACAAATTGAGGTTAAAGCAATGGCAAGGCTGAAAGCGATCGCTAAATTTCAGGAGGCAGCTTAAGCACGATCGCGTGATTTTGAAACAACAACAAAAGGCTTCTTAACCATGCTCAGAACCGAAACACCCGCCGAAACTCAAAGCGCGATCGCCTGCATTCTCCGCAGACAATTGCAGTTACCAATCTTTCAAACCATGGAGCCAGAAGCCAAGCGATCGCACTTAGAAAGTGCTCATCTTTTTCTGTTTAATGCTGACGCTTTGAGGACTGATAAGTTGGCAATACTTGCCTCTCTAGAAGTGTTAGCAACTTATGCAGATGAGGGAGTGAAGACTATCGCGCAGGCAACTTTAGATCATTGGCATAACCCACTTTAGGATCGAACAAAATGGATCAACATTTTCAGGTACGGGTTGTCGCTCAGACCCCAAACCCGCAACAGCTAATATGGCTATCGGCTCATCAATGTGTGTGTGAAGGTGCAGCGATCGATGATTCTTTACCAGATGAAGATAAGGCGGGTGAATACGTTGTTAAGCATTTATTAGCAGGTAACAGAGGGCATTATTCCCCACTTGAGGCACCTCAAATCAGCTTCAGTGTTGCTGGTCTGAACCACCGTACAATGCAACAGATTACCCGTCATCGTATCGGCGTACACTTCTCAGTACAAAGCCTGCGCTATACAAGCGATCGCTTTGTTAAAGTGGCTACTATCATCCGTCAAGCCTTAGATAAGTCTGAGCGTTTAGCAGATGAGCAACTTAGCAAAGTTGTGTTTGAATACACACACATTCAAGATGCCATTGAGCAAGTAATTTATCTCAGACCAGAAGGTGAATACAACGATCGCGTAGGGCATAAATATTACTACGATGCTGCTGAAAGAATGTGTGATTTACAGGCATGTGCAGTCAGCCTTATGCGGTACGCAGATAAGCTTAAACAGGGCTATTCAGAAGAACATGCTGCTGGTTTGCTCCCAATGGACACAAGGCAAAACTGGGTGATGTCTGCTAATGCCCGATCGCTCATGCATATCTTGGATCTTCGTGCTGCTAAAAATGCGCAATTAGAGTGCCAGCAACTATGTGATTTAATCTTTCCGCATTTTGAAAAATGGGTACCAGCGATCGCTGAGTACTACCTCAAAAATCGCTGGCAAAAAGCCAAGCTAGCACCATGAACTACTGCTTACTTTTTGGCTCATTCCTATCCCTTTCCACACTCACCCTACTAGCACTCTGCTACAGAGAAATGCGATCGCTCAAGCCCCACAAGTTACCAGACCAAGCCCCGGAGATCGATGCGACTGACGACAGCCCCGACGATCGCTACTGGCAGGAAGCAGTACAACCCATTGCCCCTGCCAGTGCTGTAGAGCGCATCTGGCTAGAAGCAGGCTACAACCATGCCATCAGTGATTTAGCCGCCATGCTGGAGCGGGTAACGGGCGACCCAGCAGAAGATGCAAAGGTACAGGCAACATTAGGGGCGATCGCGGCTGAGTTGCGAGGGAAAAGCGATGCTAGCTGACATCGATCCAGATCTGAAAAAACTCATCGTGGCTGCTGCCGCACGACTGCAACAACAGGCAAAGACAAGGGCGATCGTAGCGGTTGCTGAATGGCTCGAAGCACAAGCCCCAAGACATAGCAAAGAAGTGGCGATCTCCCTGGTTCAACTGGCAGAAAAACTGAGAACAAACGGCATAGATACGGAGCAAACGAACGATGAAAATTACTAAATTGTCACCAGACACACAAGCAATCTTAGGCAAAATGTGCGATCGTCGTGCACGTTTAGACGCACTCATGGATGAATTTTCTACGACTGATTTAGCCCAAACACAGAAGTTAGCCAAAATCCAAACTGAAGTGCGTCAAATCCTTTCTAAAAGTGCGGCATAGGGGCAAAGTCATGAAATTGCGGCGATACCAGACAAGCATGGTAGATGAGCAAGAACGATTGAGAACGCTAGGCAAAGACCGCATTCTTATGGTTGCTCCTACTGGGGCTGGCAAGACTGTAGTGATGTCTGCGATTGTCCAGCAATGCCTCAAGCGATCGCAGCGTGTCTTAGTGTTGGTGCACCGTGACACTCTGATCAGACAGACGGCAAACAAGCTGCAAGTGTTTGACATCGATCATGGTTTGATCAAAGCTGGTTATAAGGAGCATAGATCGGCATTGGTGCAAGTAGCTTCTGTGCAGTCACTTAAGCGTCGAGAACTGTTTGCCGCTGATGTGATTATTTTTGACGAGTGCCACACCACAACGTCATACGAAATTTGCTCAACACTCTTCACTCAATTCACGAAAGCAGAGTTTATTGGCTTTACTGCTACCCCTTGGGTTCTGGGTGACGCTGGACGACTGCAAAAACTCTTTCCTGAAATGGTCACAGCACCAAGTTATAGGGAGTTGATCGACGCTGGATTCCTTGTGCTGCCCCGCTATTTTACCTATCCAGACAGCGATCGCTTGCAGATAAAGGGTAGCAAAAATGCAAACGGTGATTATACCGAGAAAGCGCTAAACATTGCCTGCAACACGCCCAAAATGGTATCGCTATGTGTGAGGGAATTTCTTAGACTGGCACCGAACCGCACTGGGATCTGTTTTGCTGTTGGACTTGACCATGCCTATGCACTGGAAGCCGCTTTTACAAGTACAGGCGTGAAGTGTGCAGTCGTTACAGGCGAAACATTAGATAGCGATCGACTGACAGCCTACGCTGCCTTAGAGCGCAAAGAGATCCAACTGCTGATCAGTATCAATGTGCTTACAGAAGGCTTTGACTGCCCCAGTATTGATGTTGTGGTGATTATTCGCCCAACTATATCCAAGTCCCTAAACTTTCAGATGATTGGGCGCGGCTTAAGACCATCCCCAGGCAAAGCAGATGTTCTGATCCTTGACTTTGCCGATAACTTTTTTAAGCATGGCTCTATTCTTGAATTGACCGCTGACGACTACCAGGATGTGAAGGGCGATCGCCGTAATGCACCGCTCAAAGTTTGCCCTGAGTGTGGCGAGATCGTCTCTACTACTGCAACAGAATGCCCTGAGTGCGGTCATGCGTTTGAGGTTGCAGAGAGGATCGAGAAAGAGTTTATTGAAACGACTGTCAGCCAACTAGAGGAAAGGCGATCGCTTAAACGAGTTAAAACACCTGCTAGCAAATCAAAAAAGCCTACTAGCAGGGAGTCAAGCAGGGAAAACAATCTGGAAGAGTATAAGCAAAATTGGGAAAGGAGAGGGATTAAACTCATTGGTAAATATACATCTACAAAAATTAAAACTATATTTTGTTGCGATAAAGAGCATGAATGGGGAGCA
>JACMKO010000493.1 GCA_014380065.1 Leptolyngbya sp. ES-bin-22
AGAAGAAAGAGATAAGAAGAAGGTGACGATTGCTGCTTTTCGTTTTCATCTTCTTTCTTTGCTCTTTCTCCCACCGTTTCAGTCCCCTTGCGGGGAAATGGTCCTGCGACATGCCACAAACAAACTTTACCTTAAAAAACTGGATTGGTTTCAGTCCCCTTGCGGGGAAATGGTCTTGCGACCGTATGTTACACGCTTTTTTCCTTCGGCTTGCATCAGAAATTTCAGTCCCCTTGCGGGGAAATGGTCTTGCGACACGCTGATAACTAACGATCCTATTGTACTTGGTACAACAGTTTCAGTCCCCTTGCGGGGAAATGGTCTTGCGACAGCTATAGCTATAGCCAACAGTGTTAGGACGCCGCCTCTTTAAGAACGGACTCCATCGCCTGACGCAGAGAAGCAGCTTGGGATAAGCGCTTACGAATGCGACTTTTGAGCCAAGCCCAACACTTTTCAATCCGGTTGAAATCTGGAGAGTACGGCGGCAAATACAACAAGCGACAACCCGCAGCAGCCAGCAAAGCCGCAATGCGTCCCCCATGATGAAAGGTGGCATTATCGCCAATCACGACCTGTCCGGGTTGCAGGGCAGGCATGAAGCAGGTTTCGAGCCAGGTCTCAAAGACCACTCGTACGCCTTTGGCGGAGCGAAGCTCTATGCAAGCGCCCTCGACCGTAAAAGGAGCCATCAGGCGCTGCTCACAAGAGGCGGCAATCATGTTGATGCGACCACTTCTGCGTCCGGCTTTGAGTGCTTCCAACCGCTGACCACGACGGCTCCAGCCATAGCCATAGTCATCGCGTTCGTCCATGCCTGATTCATCAATGTACACGCGTTGCGACGGGGCAATCGCTGCTAGTTGCGCTAGGAACAGCGCTCGTTTGGCTTCGTCTCGCTCTCGATAACCATAAGTCTTTTTTTTCGCGTCCATCCGATGTTTTGTAAGGCACGGGCAATGCTCCGCGCGCTGATCTCGCCCTCCCACAAAGCCGCCATCTCCGCTTGGGTGCAGTCGCCATAAGTCTGGGCAAACGCAGTAAATTTCTGCCAATCGGTAATTTTGTTGACGGTGCGATGGGGACGATTGGATTGGGCTTGGTAATCGCCAGTTTCGGCTTGTCGCTTGAGCCACAGGTCAATCGTGTTGCGACTAATTTGAAAGCTTTGAGCCGCTTCGCTTTTTCTCATGCCATCCAGTTGGATCGCGCTAATGACTTTTTGCCGCAAATCGTAACTGTATGCTTTGCCCATGTTCACATGCCTGATTCGGTTATCACCCAGCCCTTAGTCTATGTCCTAACAGTCTCGACCGTTGCTATATGACAGCAGAAGCCACTGACCAAACCGATTCGATTCGGTACAGTGGCTGACTTCAGTGCAACTAACCTTTCAGCGCTGAAAGCATCGCCTGATAGATTTGCGCTTGATCGACGTGCTTAGGAAGACCAGGAATGGTGAAACCATACTGCTCAAAGTCCTTACCCACATACTGCTTCAGTTTGAGGGGTGCACCCTGATAGTAAACAGGTACTGGGCGGTTGGTGTGGTTGCCCCAGCCGTATTTGATCGCTGGTTCAGAGCCCCAAATATGACCAGCCGTTTGGGGGGTGTGCTTGTTGAAGGTCAGATCCTTAGCACCTAAGCGCTCAAGTAATCTGGGGAAGTTGTTGTTGATGGTCAGGTAGTGGTCGTGGTCAGCCGTGACAACCAGCGCGTTTTTGCTCCAGCCACCGTTGCCCTCAATCCACTGAATGACTTCACCGATCGCATTGTCAAACGCAATCATGTTACCGATCAGGTTTTCCATGTTGTTGTCATGGGCTGCCCAGTCAATATCGCCACCTTCAACCATCAGCCAGAAGCCGTCTTTATCCTTGCCCAAAACATTGAGCGCTGCCTTAGTCATTTGAGCCAGCGTTGGGTTCGCTTTGCGTTCGCGTTGGATAAAGGTCGCTTCAGTTTCGCCCAACACAAGCGGACGTACTGTATCAGGAGTAGGAATTTGCGTACCGTTGTTAGGAGGATTCGCGGGTTGACCCGTAGCAGCAGCGGGTGCAGTGGAGGCGGAGGCGCTTGAGCCAACCGAGAAGTTGTCAAGCCCTGTCAACGCGTAGTCGCCATTAGAGCCGCGCGTTGGGACGTTGCCGTTTTGACCACGCGCACCGTATAAGCCCAACAACCGCTGACCCTGGTTGGGATCAATTTCCTTAGAAGCGTCTAGCAACTGTTTGCCAGCGTTCACGATGTCCTTTGTTTTTACACTCAGGTCGGTTACGCGAGTATCACGCTCTAAGAATTTGTAGCCGTAACGGTTGCTGTCGGGGTTGTTACGCAGCTCGTTGTAGGTCGATTCTCGGATGTAAGTAAACCCTCTGGGCACGATCGTGCTAGCAGCAGCTCTGTTCTCAAAGTCTAGAGGATGACCACCACCTAGCAAAACAGTAGGCAAGTAGCCTTGATCAGGGCGGATCGCCTCTTGCAGAATGCTATCTAGTGCTGGGAAATCAGAATCGTATTTATTACGACGGTTGACGCTAGAAATAGCTGCTCCTGGCGTAGCGTGGGTAATTGGTACAGATGTCACTACACCTGTTGCCTTGCCCAGGCTGTTAGCCGTTTGCAGAATCGTTTCCAGTGGCTTTTCAAAGATGTCTACGCCTGTAGCGTTGTTGTAGCTCTTAACGCCTGTGTACAGCGTGGTTGCTGTATTTGCCGAGTCAGGATAACTGCACTTGATGTATTCAGGATCGAAGCTTTGTGCCTCAGCGACCGCAGGGCTAATCGGTGTCCAGGGATTAGGACCACCTTTCGCTGGGTCATACCCAACCAGGTTGCCACCAGAGGTGCTGCCACCCGTGCTGCAAGGTTGGCTTGTCGTAGCGGTTAGATTGCGCGTAGGTGTGCCAGGATTAAAGGCTGGATTAAATGTGAAGCCAGGACGCACTGGGCTAGCGCCAGTCAGTGGGTTCGTGCCATCCAATGCCGAGTTGCCAGTACTATAAACCGTTGAGGCAACAGTCGGTGTTGTACCAGGAATGGTGGTGCCGTAGGTGGTCGAGTATGTGTAACCCTTGAGCTGCTGCATAAACAGCCCTGAACCTTTGCCCGACTTGTAAAGAGGAGCGCCCTTAGCGATGGAGGCGGCGCGAGTCATTTCCCAACCCATACCATCGCCAATCATTAGAATGACATTGACACCGTTGCCTTGAGCGCCGTCATCAGCGAGGGCAGGTAAAATACCGATCGGGCTGAACAGCAGTGAGGATGAAGCGAAAACGGTAGCTGCAAGTAACGCTAGCCGACGCGAGAATGTTCTAAAAAGGCGAAGCATTGGCAGAAACCTTGGGTGTGCAGGTAAGTAAGATGCGAAATCGAGCAGAACAAAATTGCTGAATTGGCAATCCACTTCAGCGGCTGAACTTGGCTTACGGTCAGTCAGGCTTTGTAGCCAGGTAGACTACTGGTAAAAATTCGGCTCTTGATGAGAGCTAGCAGAATCAGCCAAAGCACGAACACCGATAGGTGCGGTCTGGTTGCCCCAAACGCTAGTAGCAGCTTCCGCAGAGGTTTGGCTGGCTGTGATAGAGGCGAAAGACAGCGCGATCGCTGCAAACAGCCCGCTCAAAAAGCAAGCGAACCAGCGCTGGCGTTTACTCAAAATTGACATCGTGATAGATCTCCTGTAAGTGAATCGTGAACTCTGTTTGAGGTTGGGCTGCGATCGCAGCACGATCAGCGTTTGCTGCGCTGCGCCAATCCACCAACCGCGCCGACCAAACCACTCAATTCTGCTGTTGCTGTGGCACTAATTTGATCACGCAAGCTGTTGCCCAGTGGCTGAAGGCTGGCTAAACCAACGGCATAACGGTTGGTTAGCTGCAAGGTTGCTTCCTCAATGCCAAAAACCTGGCTCAATTCAGTTTGTAAGGTTGCTAGCAGTCGATCGCGCTCCGAAGCAATCAATGGATTGATCGTTAAATGGGCACAGAGAGCAACCTGCTTGCTAGCGATCGACCAGATATACAGCTTCTCTACCGCACAAACCCCGGGAGCTGCCGCCAGAAAAGTTTTTACCGCTTCCGGATCAACCGATTTGGGCGCGTAATTAAGTAGCATTCCTACACTGTTCCAGACCAACGGTATGGCGCTTAGACCCGTGAGACAAGCAATTAGCAGACTGGTTGCCGCGTCAACCCACAGCCAGTGAAAGCTATAGATAATCAATGCCGCCAGCAAAATGCCAACCGAACTAGCCACGTCTGCAACAACGTGGAGAAACGCACCCTTGATGTTAATGTCGTCTGCACTGTGCTTGTGCAGTAGCTTGAGGTTTAAGCCGTTTACCACCAGACCTAACCCCGCTCCTAGCAAAAGCGGCAGACTTAGAACGGGTTCAGGAAACTTAAAGCGAACCACCGCTTCCCATGCAATGAGCGTCGCGATCGCA
>JACMKO010000494.1 GCA_014380065.1 Leptolyngbya sp. ES-bin-22
AAACTATCACATCAACAGCTTTTACAGCGACACAAACGAAGTAAAGCCTTCTAGAGATCGAGTGTCGTCATCTCGCCAGCATCGTTGATTTGGATCACTGTTCCAACCGACAATGACGCTAAGAGGGCGCTGACTTTCATGATTAGAGGCATAAGGCAATGGGGTCTGGTGCTGCTTGAGTCTAAGACGACGATTCTGATCGTTCGATTGTTGAGGTTTTGCTGATAGTTCATGTTCTTATCAGCCGTGATCAAGGCATCAAACGGGTGCTTTTCAGCAAGTTTAAGGAGTTCTCGATCGCTGCAACCCCTCCAGCCCATATCGTTCACATTGCTGACTGAGTGACCTGCTTCAAGCAAGGGTTGTTTAAGTCTGCGACTCAAAAGATTTTCGTCAAGGAGTACTAACACCAGGATTTCGCTCTCGATCAAGCATCACTCTGGCGATCGTTTCTAAAACCTGGATGGCTTGAGCTTGCAGGTAGGGAAAGTCATTGATAAATTCACCGAGACCCTCTTCGCCTTCCAGGTAATCAAAAAAGGTTTGTAAGGGCACACGCGTCCCGCAAAAGACAGGCACACCACTCATGATGTCTGGATCGCGGTGAATAATTTGACGGCTCTGCAAAATCTCCTGAACGTCCATAGGAAAAAGAGATGGATTAGCCTTACTCACTTTTATTTTGACACGATCTCCCTCCCCTGTACCGCCCTACGCATCGCTCTAGCGGCTGACGTTGCCTAAGTAATTAAACTCTTGCACTTTCAAAGCCCTCAAGTATAATCGCAGCAAACATTGTGAGGACTTTAAGGACATGAATAAAGGTGAACTGATTGATCAAATTGCCGCAAATGCAAACGTCACGAAAAAGGATGCAGACGCAGTGCTAAGCGCGACTCTAGAAGTCATTCTGGACACGGTGGCGGCCGGAGAAAAAGTGACGCTGGTTGGCTTTGGCACATTTGAAGCGCGCGATCGTCAGGCGCGAGAAGGGCGTAACCCTTCGACCGGCAAACCAATCCAGATTCCAGCCACCAGAGTGCCCGCCTTCAGTGCGGGCAAAGTCTTCAAAGAAAAAGTGGTTGAAAAGGCATAACCATTTATCGTCAGAGACTACAGACAGCACCCGATCGATGAAGGGTTTAGCCTTTGGCAATGAGTCTTCGGCGCTTACCAACCGACTGCTGAATGCTAAACCCCTATCAGTTCGCTGCCTCTGGTTTATTGGCCTTAGCAGCCGTAAACGTCATATCCTTCACCTCGCCAGGCGCACCCATAAGCTTTGCTTCACCCTGGTTGTAGGAGACGGATACAGCACCCGCATTACCCGCTTGCAGTAACAGCACCTTCTGAGCCGTCCAGGTTTTTTGCTCGCCCTTTTTCAAAATGCCTTCAAACTCGGTTTTGCCATCCGCAGTGACTTGAAACCAGGATTCATCTGTAAGGTTAACAGCGACTTGAATCGGTGAGTTTGTCGCTGGGTTAGCTTCAGATTGAGCCGATGCAGTCGGTGAGGAGCCGGGTGGGACTGGAGGAGAGGGGGAGCTAGTAGGGACGGCGGCGAGACTCGGCTGTGGTGTGGAAGCGGCTGGATTAGGATTGGTTGGGAGCGTTTCAGCTTCCTGTGACTCAGTGGCTGCCTGAGGGCGGTTTAACACGTTGACTAACCCAACACCCAGCAGGAGTGCAGCGGCAGTTCCCAGAAGCACCCAGGGCAGATACGAACGCCCAGCACGAGGGGCGCTGCGCTGAATGTACTCCGGCGGCACATCGATTGGCTCCGCAACGGAGTTTTCAACCAGATTTGGCTCAACGATCGGACGGGCGATCGTGGGTTGGTCAACAGTGGACTGCTGTTCTACGTGTGGACGCTCCAATGCCAATGCTCTTCGCTCAACGACAAACAAGGGCTGCGGCGAAAAGGTTTTGGCTAGCGCAACACCATCTAGCCCGATCGCGTCTGCGTGGCGACGAATGAAGCCTTGCACAAAGACGGGTTCGGGCAGTCGCTCCACCTGCCCTTCTTCCAGCGCTTGTAAAAGGCGAAGCGGAATATAGGTTTTAACAGCAATTTCGTCTAAAGAAACGCCTCGTTCCTGACGCTCTCGACCGAGATATGCGCCGATCGTTTTGAGTTGCTCCACCTGAGTAGCATCGAGCTCCTTCTCCTTCATTGATCTCCCCTACAGTCCTTTAAAACGCGTGTTAACTCTGATGTTAGTAAAGCAGTCTGGTGTCAATGAGTAAACCCGCAAGCATCACAGCAATGGTAGAAATTCCGGCAAGTCAGTATGATAGGGAAGATCGTAAAGAGATGTAAAGCAAATAAAAAGAAACGTAATCATCATCTGACAAAACATGCAGCCAGAAAGTCATCTCTTCTTTTGAAGGGGACGGAAGACGTTTTGAGTTTTGTTCAGCGCTGCTTGACGCTTTCGCTTTTTGCCCTCAACGCGCCATTCTCTTCCAGCTTCACTACCAAAGAAAGACCTGAATGCAGGTGTAACCAGAGAGAATTGACACTCGGAAGCGTTTTTCTCTCCAATTCAAGCTTTATGAACATTGACCACATTTGTTTCTATGTCAAAGACGCGATCGCAACGCGTGACTGGTTCGTCCAGAAATTGGGGTTTCGCTCTGTAGGGAGCAGCGTCAGTCGTAGTCACGCAGTTGAAGTCGTCAATGCAGGCACGATTTATTTCGTGCTCTGTGCTGCCGTAGATGCTTGCAGCCCGGTTGCCACATTTTTGCAGCGCCATCCGTCTGGGGTTGCCGATGTCGCCTTTTGTGTAGAGGATATTGCAGCCACGATCGCCCACGCGATGCAGCACGGCGCAACGCTGCTACAACCGCTGCAAACGCAAGTTCAGGTGCAAGGGACGCTCAAATGGGCAACGCTGGCTGCTGGCGGTGATCTGACTCACACGTTACTAGAACGCACGGGCGTTACGTCGCTGCTGCCTCAGTCCACAGCAACACTAGCAGATGTGCTCATCGCTCAGCCTTGCTTTAACAAAAATGCGCCTGTCTTGCCCGTTGCGGTGGACGATGCAAGCAATGTTGGTCTCTTTACAGGCATTGACCACGTGGTCTTGAACGTGGCTAAAGGTGAACTGGGACGATCGATCGCCTGGTATGAAAAAGTCTTAGGCTTTCAACCCCAGCAAGGCTTTGCCATTCAGACCACTTACTCAGCCCTGTGCAGCCGAGTGATGCGTCATCCTGCCAGCGGGGTGCAGTTGCCCATTAACGAACCCGCTTCGCCAAACTCGCAGATTCAGGAGTTTCTGGCGGTCAATCGCGGTTCAGGGGTACAGCACATTGCGCTCGAAACAACCGACTTGGTGCAGGCGATCGCAGTCCTGCGGCAGCGGCACTTGCCGCTCATCCACATACCTGACACCTACTACGCGCAGCTACGGCAACGGTCTGGGCTAGCCCTATCAGACGTACTCATCAAGCAGCTAGAGCAGCAGCAAATCCTAGCCGACTGGCAGCCAGATACCCAGCAAGCTGTCTTGCTCCAAACCTTTACTCAGCCCATTTTTGACGAGCCAACCTTTTTCTTTGAACTCATTCAACGGCAGGCAAGCAGCGATCGCGATCGCTCAGAGCGGGCGCAAGGCTTTGGCGAAGGTAACTTTCGCGCCCTCTTTGAAGCGATCGAGCGCGAGCAAATGAAGCGAGGCAGTTTACACGCCCATTCCTAGCGACACTAGCGTAGGAAACCGCTGACCAACCACAGGACAAAGAACGCCACCACACTCACGAAGGCATTGGGATTCAAACCAACGCTGGTGATCTGTGTTTGTAACGCCGTACCCAACAGTCCTCCAGCCAAAAAGCCGATTACCAGACCCGATAGACCTAGCAGTACCGTTCGACCCAGCTTACGCTCTTTGCGGTAGAGAAAGTAAAAGCTTGCGCCCATGCCCAAAATGAGTGCCATTTGCACGACGTTAGCGCTGGGAACAGCAATCACCAAGGCACTCAGCGCGGTGAGAACGCCTGCTGGTAGCAGAACATCCGTTCGGCTAGGAGTATCAACGAAGCGCTGTAGCCATGCCGATCCTTGACTGGCTGGCGCGGGGGGTGGGCTGGCAGGGGGTGGTACGACTTTTTCAGGAAACCGAATGCGATCGGGCACCTTAATTTTGCCTTCCTGCCGCAACCGCAGCCGATCCATGAAAACGGCATCATAGGCGGCTTCGATGCTTTCTAGCTGCTTGCGATCGCCCTGATGTTGAGCAAACAGTCGATTGCGAGCATCTTGAATTTCCTCAAAGCTGGAAGCCTCTGTTACCCCAAGCTGTTCGTATGGACTTTGGCTACTCATGGTTTGCTTCTCAACCTCTATTCCAAGCTAACTTAGTCTGATACCTGTTCACAAGCGTTTTTAGAATTGATCGCAAAATTTCAGCCCTGTTTAGCCAGCGGTCGATCGTCCCACGTTTGACCCGTTCTTCAGTAAACATAGCGATTGCCCAAGACACACCGCAAAAGCTGAGTCATACTATTGCTGATAAGAGTACTGATGAGAGGCTGTATGCTCTGTAATAGCAAATTAGGTAGAGAGTAACAAAGCATTGCTGTCGTAAATCTGTCCAGCAAGGGCATACTTAACCATCAAGCAGTTCATTGACAATTGTTTAGAATGTTGGATGCATAGCTGGATTTAGCATAATCGCTTGTCAGCGTTGTGTCGCTACCTTTCTGGTGCTGCTGCGTCTACTCTACTCGTTCAGTTCTATTCTTCCTCCAAACGCAAGGTTATGGCTATGGCTCCAGCCAAGATTCTCGTAGTTGATGACGATCCTGCAATCCGGAATCTCATTCATCGCTTTTTAACCAAGCAGAACTATCAGATGGAATCAGCCGAGGACGGCAAGAGTGCTTTGGCAACCTTTGAGCTTTTCAACCCAGACCTTGTGATTCTGGATGTAAATCTACCGGATGCCAACGGCTACAACCTTTGCCAGGAGATGCAAAGCCGCACGAATGTTTTTATCCTCATGCTCACAAGCCGCACGGATGAAGCGGATAAAATCAAAGGCTTCTCGCAGGGCGCTGACGATTATATCACCAAACCGTTTAGCCTGGGCGAGTTGGGCGTTCGAGTGGGAGCGATCTTAAAGCGCCAACGCCCAGTCACGTCAGCCGAGCAGCAGTGCCTCATGTTTGACCAACTGATGATTGATCCGGTGCGGCGTGAGGTGAAGTTTAACGATGACATCATCCCCCTGACAGCGCTGGAATTCGATCTGCTCCATTTTCTAGCGAGTCATCCTGGTCGCGTGTGGCGGCGCGCTGAGCTGATTCAAGAAGTCTGGGACTATGAATACGTCGGTGATCAGCGGGTTGTGGACGTACACATCGGTCAGATTCGCAAAAAGATTGAGATTGACACCAGCCAGCCGGCTCTTATTCAGACCGTGCGGGGTGTTGGCTATAAATTTGAGGCACCTGGCAGTGGCAAGCCAGAAGCCAGCGCGCAGTAAACAATTCCAGGCAATGGGGCTATGACCAACGTGGCGACAGTGGAGACCAAGAAAATTTTGGTGGTTGAGGACGATCCAGCGATCCGTAATTTAATTCAACGGTTTCTCAGCAGCAAGCAACCCTATCAGGTGAAGTCTGTTGCAGACGGCAAAAGCGCGATCGCCAGCTTTAAGGAGTTTGACCCCGACCTAGTCATTCTAGACATTAATCTACCCGATACCACCGGTTTGCAGCTTTGTCGCGAGATGCAAGCGGCGACCAATGTGTGCGTGCTCATGCTAACAAGCTCCACCGATCAGGCAGCGAAGCTCAAAGTGCTTTCTGACGGTGCCGATGACTACATGACCAAACCGTTCGATTTGGAAGAATTGGCGGTACGAGTTGAGGTTGTGCTGAGACGGATGCGAGAGCGCACCTCACTACAGGAAAAACCACTGCTCTTTAGTGGGCTGATGATCGATCCGCCCAGACGCGAAGTAAAGCTCAACGGCGCACTTGTGCGGCTTACAGCCCTGGAGTTTAACCTGCTGCATTTTCTCGCCAGCCATCCTGGGCGCGTGTGGACGCGTGCTGAGCTAATTCACGGAGTTTGGGGTCATGAGTTTGTGGGTGATCCCCGTGTTGTCGATGTCCACATTGGTCAAATTCGCAGCCACATCGAAGTGGACACCAGTCAACCCACGCTCATCCATACCGTACGAGGGGTTGGTTACAAGTTTGAAGCGCCCGACAACGAGGCTGTGCCGGAGACCGTGAGCGCTTCCTAGAGTCCGTCAAATTTTAGTTGACGGGTAAACCAAAGCCGAGAAAATTTTAAGGTGTTTTTTTGAGGGTTTTCAACCCATCAAAAAATGCTTGACAGAACACTAGCTTGCTGCCTCACCATCAGCCACGAGCGTGAGTCAGCTACGACCCATCGCTGTTTCCCTACCAGGTGGAATCAGCATAAAGGTTGACTGTCAGACGCGATCGTCCATCTGGCACGGCACTAATGCAGCTGCAGACGGACTCTTCGCCATCCAGTTCGACCTCACAGGCATGGCAAGAACCCATCAAGCAGCCTGTGGGAATTGATACCCCTGCACGATCGGCGACACGCAGCAGCGACTCCCCAGGCTGCGCGTCAATGGTCACATCGTCAGGCAGAAAGTGAATACGAACGCTCATAGATGATCACCTGAACTGTAAGCTTGGGACTCAAACTCTAAAAGTCAGAAGGCAGTGACTTTTGAATCTTAACGTCTAACTCTTAGCGTCAGGCTGTCCACTCAAAAGCTTACGTCTCTTTCCTTCGGTGATGAGTGGCTAAGAGACAACTGTAAGTAAGGCGATCGTGCCCTCACTGACCAGTAACACACTGAAGAAGAACTTCACCTTCTAAGCCCGCACCGCAGCCGCAAAGCGAATTTTTAGATAGTCGTCTTCCATTTTTGCGCCCGCAGGCTCTAGCGCGGCTAATGCCTGTGGCAGCACCAGATTGCGACGATGATTGCCAATGCGGATATTGAGTTCATCGCCGGATTTGCTCAGTTCGATCTGGTGTTTTTCAATGCCCGGTAAATAAACTTCTAAGCTGTACTGCTGTTTGTCTTGCACCACTCGCAGCGTGGTTTCTTTGTAGTAGACTTGCGCCGGATCTTCGTTGTTGGGATAGAGGGTCTCTTTGAGGCGATCGAGCGCTGCCAGTCCACACATTTCTTCGGAATATAGCGGCACTTCTTTAATCGGCAGCGGCGAGAAGTTTGCGTGGATTTCCTGGCGATACTGCTGCTGCTGCTCTTTCCAGCGTAGGAAGAACGGATCGGAGACAGAATCAGGAAGGATGCGGTTTGCCACGACCATATCCGTTGCGACGTTGTACAAGCACAGATAAGCGTGAGCGCGGAGTGATTCTTTGATGACCATCTTTTCTGGATTCATGACCAACCGCACCGAGGTTTGAGTCGCATCGGTCAGCACTTTCTCCAGCGCCTCGATTTGCTCGTAAAACTCGTAGGGCGCATCCATGACCTCTTTGTCAGGCAGTGAGAAGCCTGCGATCGGTCGAAAAAACGGCTCCACCAGCGGACGTAGTGCCACCGAAATGCCCTGAAAGGGTTTGTAGAACTTTCGCATGTACCAGCCGCCAACTTCAGGCAGGCTCAACAGTCGCAGCGCCGTTCCCGTAGGGGCAGAGTCGATGATCAACACATCGTATTCGCCTTCGTCGTAGTGACGCTTCATGCGCACCAAGCCAAAAATCTCGTCCATACCAGGGAGGATTGCCAGTTCTTCTGCCTGCACGCCATCCATGCCACGCGCCTGCAAAACCTGGGTAATGTAGCGCTTTACGGCACCCCAATTGCCTTCCAGTTCCTTCAGAGCATCCAGTTCGGCTCCCCAGAGGTTGGGACGCACCAGTTTAGGATCGTGTGCCAGTTCTATGTCAAAGCTGTCTGCCAGAGAGTGAGCGGGGTCGGTGCTGAGGACAAGCGTGCGATAGCCCAACTCGGCACAGCGTAGTCCAGTCGCCGCCGCAACAGAGGTTTTGCCTACGCCTCCCTTGCCCGTCATCAAAATTACGCGCATGGCGATCGAACCTTTGCTGAGAATTGTTTACGTTCTTTCACTTTATCGAGTTTTCAGCAGAAAGTGCTGCTTCAACACGTCCAAACGCGAACATCGCCAGTCATCAATGTGAGAAGCAATGAGTCCCTGTGCATTGAGGGTCAGTTCGCTCCAACCAGGAATGGTAATACGCGGCTGCCACGGTAGCGGGGTGTTCCAGCTTAGTGTCCACTCAGAGCGGATCGTGTCGCCTGTTTGCTCAATACTGTGCAACTCCATGCGGCAATGACGAAACCAGGTGTGGACAAAGGCGATCGTTTGCTTGTAGCGATCGACCCCTCTAAACTCACTCGTTGGATCTTTAAAGTACACATCCTTAGCGTAGATACTGTACGTTTGATCAGCCGGGAACCGATGGTAGTCGTCTTTGAGAACTTGCAGAATGTCCATAAGACGTAAAGGGAAAAGTTTTGAGTTTTGAGTTAATTCTGACTTCTGACTCCCCCTCACTCCTCACCTTTAGTCGTCATAGCGCATGAGCTTGCGATAAAACGCTTGCGAAAAGTCTGCCAGACGCACACGTTTGAAGTTCATAATCACTTCGATGAGGAAGTCGATGAACTCAAAGTTTGCCATCGTCAGCTCGTAGCTTAGATCGGCGTTGCCATCGAATTGGATACGACAACGGGTTAAATCGGCGGGCAGCGTGGAAACGTTCCAGGTCGCAACGAAGGGGATACTCTCGCCGCCCTCGATTTTGCGCTGTCCCTCTAGTGCGCCTTTTTGGTAGAGGCTGATTGCCAGTGGTAATTGCGATCGCTTGCCTGCTTGTGGATAGTAAGGCACATAAACGCCTACGTGCTGATTAGGAGCGGGTTGAAGTTGGTCGATGGACATGCTCAATCTTCCTAAAGTGCTGTCAAGTTAGAAGTTCGCTATAAGTTAAGCTGCTCATGCGCTGCGGCAAGACCTTGCGAGAGTACGCTGCGAAAAAAGTTGGACGGAAAATCACGATCGGACTGTCAAATGATTTTAACTCAACCCTCGATCGCGCTTGAGTTACTTTGCAGCCAGCCAAGTGGACTGAGGCAGACTCAGAAAATCGTGTTTAATCACGCTCAAGGCTGCTGGGTCACATGATTGCTTGGGCAAACTAATTTCCTTGTTGCGATCGCTAGGGTTTCAGATAGCTTAGTATGCCCCAAAAAAGCCGACCGTAACGTACTGGCAGTCGCATAACACCACGTATAGCCAAAAAGCCAGGTCTGTTAAGCGTTCGATCGATGACAGCAGTGCTTTGAGAAGCAATCCTCAAAATACTCTATAGTTAAATGCTTGTCTTCCTCACTCGATCGACCTATTGTGTTCTCAGCGGAGACTAAACGTTAAACAATTTATGGCACCTCTGGTTGCAAATTATTACCTCACTTACCGATGTAATGCTCGGTGTCACTTCTGCGACATCTGGGCGCTAGAACCCAAGAAGGAAGCAGATTTTGACACCATCCGTCAAAACCTGGCGGATCTCAGGCGGCTCAACGTTAAGTATGTAGACTTTACGGGTGGAGAGCCGTTGCTGCGGACGGATGTGGGGGAAATCTATGCCGAAGCCAAACGGCAAGGGTTTGTCACCAGCATGACGACCAACACGATTCTCTATCCAAAGCGTGCCCACGAAATCCAAGGGCTGGTCGATTTCCTCAATTTCTCGCTGGATGGTGCCGATGCTGAAACGCATGACCAGTCTAGAGGTGTGAAAATTTTTGACACACTGGTTGAGTCGGTCAAACTTGCTCACTCGCTGGGCGAGTATCCGGTGCTAAACCATACGGTGACGGCTCAGAACCATCAACGCATCGGCGAAGTTGCCGAGTTGGGGCAACGGCTGGAAGCAAGAGTCTGGTTGAATCCGGCGTTTACGGCTTACAGCAACTACAACGCTAAGAAAAACCCAACCCCGGATTTGGTCGTGGCGATCGAGGCGGCCGCCAAGCGATACAGTAATGTGGGCTACAACAAAGCGGCACTGGCGTTTATTGAAGCGGGTGGCAACGATACCAGTAATCCACGCTGCAAAGCTGTCGATGCGGTCATCGCCATTTCGCCTCATGACGAATTGCTGTTGCCCTGCTACCACTTTGCTCAAACGGGTTTGCCGATTAACGGTCAGCTCTATGACCTGTACAAGCAGTCTGAAGTTGTAGAAGAGTATCGGCAATCTCAGGGTAAGCTAGCTGTGTGTGAAGGCTGCACGGTTTGGTGTTACCTGATTCCGAGCTTCTTCAAAGGGTTAGATAAATATTGGTGGTTGAATCAAGTAACTTATGCCGGAGAGTTCCTGGCCCGAAAACGATTCTTACAACGAGCTTGAACCGCTTGGTTCGTTGTTTGTCGATCTGTCCGATTTACCTGAAGCCGAGAGTGCATCAAGTGAACCTTACCGGGGTAACAATCGGCGGCGAAGAGCAGCGGTTGCCCTGGTTGTCATTTGGAGTGGCACGATCGCGCTGCATTTAGTCACCTGGGGCTACTGGGTCATCGTTGGCTTAACAACTTTGATGGGCATTCAGGCTGTAAGGATTTTATGGGCACGTCCATTGCCGGTTACCCCACTGTCGGACGAGTCAAACGATGCTTTTCCGTTGGTATCGATTTTGGTAGCAGCCAAGAATGAAGAGGCAGTCATTACCCGATTGGTCAAGACGCTCTGCGAGCTGGATTACCCGACTCACTGCTATGAGCTTTGGGTGATCGACGACAACAGTACAGACAAAACGCCTCTCTTGCTACAGCAATTAGCGCAGCAGTATGAGCAGCTACGGGTGTTTTACCGCCCACCGAATGCGGGTGGCGGCAAATCTGGAGCGTTGAATCAGGTCTTGCCGTTGACCAAAGGCGAGATCATTGCTGTGTTTGATGCGGATGCTCAGGTATCACAAGATATGTTGCTGCGGGTTTTACCGCTCTTCAAACGCGAAGGGTTAGGCGCGGTTCAGGTACGCAAGTCAATCTCTAACGGGTCTGAGAATGGCTGGACACGCGGTCAAGTTGCTGAAATGGCGCTGGATTCGTTCTATCAGCGGCAGCGCATTGCGATCGGCGGCATTGGTGAACTGCGTGGTAATGGTCAATTTGTCCGCCGTGTGGCGTTAGAACGCTGCGGTGGCTGGAACGAAGCGACGATTACGGATGACCTGGATCTCACGTTTCGCCTGCATCTCGACCAGTGGGATGTTGATTTTATGGCGCTTCCCGCTGTGGAAGAAGAGGGTGTCACGGAGGCGATCGCGCTCTGGCATCAACGCAGTCGTTGGGCTGAGGGCGGCTACCAGCGCTATCTTGACTATTGGCAGCCGATTTTGCGCAACCGGATGGGCACTCGCAAAACGATCGACCTACTCATGTTTTGGGTGATTCAGTATTTGCTGCCCACGGCGCTCGTGCCTGATCTGTTGATGTCGCTCTTGCGTAATCGTCCGCTGTTGGTCACGCCGCTCTCAACGTTAACGTTAGCGCTATCGGTGCTGGGAACGGTGGCTGGCTTACGGCAAATTCGATCGCAGACTGGCATGCAGCAACCGCAACTGGCTCAAAGTGGAAAGTTTCAGTCCAGGCGGATTGAGCTAAACCTGCTGCTTTCGACCTTTTGGCTAGTGCTTCATACCCTGTTTGGCACTCTATATATGTTCCACTGGTTGCCAGTTGTCGCTCTGACAACGGCACGGCTATCATTCCGCCCCAAGCGGCTGAAGTGGGTAAAGACAACGCATCAGGGCGCGTAAGTGGGTTGGGTCAGTAACAGCGCCTCACAAGCGACCTCATGCTAATGCTGTCTTGCGCGATCAGGTATACCAACGGGCGAAAGCCCCGCGATCGCGCGTAAATTCTGCGATCGCAGCAGTTCGGTAAACGTCAGTGGTCTTCGTTCAATTTCAGCAACAGCTTCAACCCCAGTCAGCAAATGACGTGCAGCCTCTGGTTCCTCGTAGCCACGTCGCTGGGCAACTCGCAGGGCAGCGTCATCGGCATCAAGCTCAGTTTGAGTGCTGCGGTTGCTGCGCCAGATTTGAGTGCCCGCGATCGCTGCCAGCCCGCCTGCCGCAATAGTGCCAACTGGATCGCCCTGCACAAGCTCCACAATGCCGCCGACTACGCCAGCCAGCAGCACCCCTTGATAAAGACTGGGTCGAAACCATTTCACGCCCGTAAGCCAGCTTACCGTGCGAAGAATCAACAAATCACGCTGCGGACGAGACAGCCGCTCCCAAAGGTCAAAGTTAATCCAGATGGGTCGATCGCGCACCCACGGCAGGGGAAAGGTACAGTGAACGACGATCGGTTGTTCGGGCTTGCTCACTAGCTTCGTCGCCATCCGAGCAGAGGCAGGCATGACATCCAAAAGGCGGCGAATCTCAAAATCTGGGTTCATAGAGTTGCGGCATAGCGTCACCTCTGTGAATTGTCGCATGATCGCACGTAGGGACGTTAATGGAATCCCGACGTGCGATCGATCTGACGTTTCAGCAACAAGACAGATTTCACGGGTCGCATGATTGGCTTACCCGACTGATCAAGCTTGCCATAAACTGTCTTGCCAGCGTAATAGAGCGAGGATGAACTGCCGCCATCCAGGTTCATGGCTTGCTCAACGTCCACTGTTTTCAAGAAAGCAGCCAACGCCTGCAAGGTCATGCCACTTGCAGGAGCACCCGTTTGAGCTACCATCACCCAGAGAAGGCTGCGATCGCGCGTAATGCCAATGGCCGTTCTAGCATTCGGTTGACGACTGCCTAACGCATCGCGAACGACAACCCCGTTTGCCTCGGCAACAAAGCCCTCTTGCTGCGCTGTGATCACTGGCAGCAGGCGTGGACCGCCGCCCAACGCATTCACGAGTTGGCAATCTGTGGGCACCGTGTCACTGTGCAAGGCAATAGCGTACTGACGGCGATCGCCACACTGATACTGCCGAAACTCGGTACGATTCAAGATTTTACTCAAGTACGGAGTCAGATCCGGGTTACGCATCAGGCTCTCATTTTGCGTTGGATCGGCTACCAATTTGCCATTAAGCACCACGTAGGCAGTCGATCGCTGATTTGTGGGATCAAAGAAGCCACCATTAAGGGCAGCGATCGCACCCTGCTGTTGAGCCATTGCGTCTAGCGTGTCCACCGTTTGCGAAACCGCAGGCAACACTAAAAATTGGCTGTCAAGCGGAATCTTGAGCGTGTAAATTGTGCTGTTCGATCGCGTGTATGACGTATATTGAAGGGCACGTTCTGGCACTGGCGTGGTGATGCCAGCAGCCCCTGTAGGCGCAGGCTGCACAGACAAGGGGGCACGCTGCCCTGCCCAAAACAGTAGACTCACGCCGATCGCGCTCAGACTCATTAACCAGATTGCTTTCACGCAAGTTCCTCGTGACACTACCAGCCGGATTCATGACACAAGCTTCAGACTTGCCTCAACGTTCAATCAGCCCTCATGAAGACCAACGCGATTCGCCTTTTGGATACTTTAGGCCTTGCTTACACTCTGCGCGAGTATGAGGTTGACCCTGATGACTTAGCAGCCGAGAGTGTAGCTCAGAAATTAGGAATGCCGCCAGAGCAGGTCTTTAAGACGCTTGTAGTGCGTGGTGATAAAACAGGTGTTTGTCTTGCCGTCATTCCTGGCAAGACTCAGCTTGATCTCAAAGCGCTGGCAAAACTCACGGGCGATCGCACCGTTCAACCCGTTGCTCTCAAAGAAGTCCAACCGCTGACGGGCTATATTCGCGGCGGAGTAACTGCCCTTGCCTGCAAAAAAGCTTACCCCATTTATGTTGACGAGTTAATGGAAGCGTTTCATGTCATTTCTATTTCCGCCGGGATGCGAGGGCTGCAAATCCTTTTAGCTCCGGCTGACTACTTGCAAGCAGTGAAGGGAGTCATCGGCGCAATTTCACAGAGTAAAGCGTAACTTTTTAGTACGAGCTTACTATGATGATCGTGAGAGTCTATGGCAGAAAGAAACGCAATGAGTGTGATCACGCGGCGACTAACAGTACCAGAGTTAAGTCAGCAGATTTTAACGATGGCAACGTCAGGTGTCTATCGAGAATCGGTGTTTGAAGCGCTGCGCCCAATGGCAACGAAAAAGCAAATTAGCGCCGCGATCGCCCATGCCAGGCGCTTTGGGCTACACTCAGTTGCCAATTTGCGGGATAGTGAATTGGGGACATACTACCAGGTTGATCTGGTGAAATATCAGTCGCTAGAGCACGCGATCGCCATCCCAGAACACCTGGGTGACGATGCCGATCTGCTGGCACGGGTGATGGATGCCAATTCTGCGATGCAGCGTATGTTAGTGGTAGCCAAAGGGTTAGCCACTCTGCTGGGAGTCATTGGCGTTATTTGCTTGTTAGAAAACCGCAATCAGCTTGGTGTCGGTCTGCTCAGTGGAGCGATCAGCGCTGCGGGCATCTGGGCATTGCAGCGATCGCTCATCAAAAAGAGTTTTTGAAGGTCAGTCCACAAATGTTGGATGACTCGCAGACAGAGCCAGCCAGCCTGAGACGACGGTTTTTCACACAAACGCTCACGATCGCTCGTCTTGTCTCTAGCGGTTGAAGAGCGATCCTACCGTAGCCGAAACAGCCGAGGCTCCGGGTTGTGCTTGGGCGTTGCGCGTGTACCACCAAGCCCAGGCAATCAGCACTGCCTGAAGCGGCAGCCGTGCCCAATAAAGCACCGGATTATGAGGAATGCCTTCCAACTCAATGTCGTTGATTGTCATGTTGATATTGGCAGGAAACACCGCAACAAAGAGTGCAATCAAACCCCAGGCGGCTGCCACGCTGACTAGCGGAATCAGCAACCCAATACCACCCAAAATCTCAAAGAAGCCGCTGATGTAAACCAATTCCAACGGATAAGGCAACTGGGGGGGCATGATCTTCACAAACGGTGCAGGCTTAACAAAGTGAATGATGCCAACCGTGATGATGGAGACTGCCAGAACAACCCGCAGAATTTCTTTGCGGTGGCGCGATCGATGCTGAGTTACAGACATAAGATAAACAAGCTAAAACTTAAGCTGAAGCTATCACCCAGCAGTTCATTTCGACATCTGCCTGAAGTCAACTCCTAGGACATCAAAGTTCTTAGACCCAAACGTCCAGGTCATTGGTCAAACCTAAAGCCGCAGCACCGAGAATGCCCAAACTCCCACCCGCTGCCAGGAATGCTTAAGACCATGCTTCCAAATGCCATCTGCTTGATCAAACCCGTCAAGTCAGTCCTTTCATTGGTGTTTGACACCACCTCATAGGGTATAAGCATCAACCCCCGTGCAACGATGTCGGCACTGACGAGCATCATCGCTGGATGAGAAGCCACTGCCAGGTTATCGCCGCTAACCCTATAACGGCTGCGTAACATTTGGCTGATCCGGCTACTCTAGGTAGCGGTATCAGGCATTAACAGCTAGCCCCAAGAGCTGGACTTAAACTTTTCACTGTTCTTCCTTTAAGCTTACAGCCAAGGAAAAACAGCTAAACAGGCTTCCTACGTCAAGGGTTGATTTAGCTGGGGTTTGGCGATACTCTCTTATCTGAGCCTTCATGCGCTAGCGCCAGTGCTAGAACGCTTCTTGCACAGCCAGCGCCGACAGTGACAAGCAAGAGTTTACTTGACCGGGAAAGACGATCCAGTTTCCTCATAATGAGGCGTAAGTTTCAGACGCGAGGCTGTCTATCGTTCAAGCGTCTGGACGGTAAATGTTAGCAAGCAACCTGTCTGAGTTACGTGCTCTTATCTAAGGTTTGCCCTCAGACGTGAATGCTCTGAGCCTTTACTGTCGTTCAATAATAGGTCAAAACGTTTATGTTATTTAGTTTATTGCCCAGATTTTTGAAAGAAATACTTCAAGCTGGTAGTGAAGCCGCGAGCGCAGAACCATCACTCATGCCCGCTGTTGATCCGCCTGCCCTTGAAGAGCCTATATTTAGTAGCACCAAGGTCAAAGAGATTATTCAAAAAGTTCGCCCTTACAGCATGGTGCCAGATTCAGGACTAGAGTTTCTGATTGAGGCCGTCCAGTCTGTCATCGATCAGAAAATTGCTGGAGATTTTATCGAATGCGGTGTTTGGAAAGGCGGCTGCGCAGCGGCAATGAAGCTGACTGAAAGCGCCTTACAGCCTCGATCGACGCGGTTACTCCACCTGTTTGATAGTTATGAGGGACTACCGCCCACACAGCCAGTAGATGGTCCGATGGCGCAAAGCTGGCAGCAAGCAGTTGATAGTCCTTGGTATTTTGATAACTGTATGGCTTCACTAGAGCTGGTACAGCAAAACTTCAGTCAACTTAGGCTTTTGGATACCACAGTGCGATTTTATAAGGGATGGTTTGAAGCAACTGTTCCTCAGTTTGTGCAACATAATCCTGAAACAAAGATTGCTATCCTTCGATTGGATGGTGACTGGTACGAGTCAACCAAAGTGTGCCTTGAAAACCTGTATCCGCTTGTTTCTGAGAAGGGGATTGTTATTATTGACGACTATTATGCTTGGGATGGTTGCGCGGTGGCAGTCCATGAGTATCTAGGCAAACATGGGTTCAACCATCGCATTCGATCCTTACCCGACTTTTCGTCAGCTTATATTATCAAACAAGCTCATCGACAAGCTTGAGAGCCTCAACTGATATAAGGTTTCATGACTACCTGAACCAGATTGTGGTCGGCGCTTCATCGAGCTTCATGCGCCTTGGACTATACCTTTCCTCCCTACGGCTTGATCTTACTGACATTGCTAAGGCTACTAAACCAGAAAGAGAGCATCATGCCCTATTGCAGATACAGGCCGTGCCCTTTTGTGAAGGACAGAGGAAAGTAGATTGAAACTGGTCCGCTACCGCTGAATAGCCTTCAGTTGCGCCTAAAATTGTTCTTCATACTTCACGAAATAAGTTTATCTAGAGACAGACCATGAACCAATGTACTCAATCAGATGCTGCGAATCGGCTAGAGCCTCTCTATGATCAGACGTTTTTTGATTCGCTTTTAGAGGGATCTCGATGCTCTGCACGGCAAGTTGTACCGATGCTGCTAGAGTGGCTCCAGCTCAAAAGCGTCGTAGATGTAGGGTGTGGGTTGGGTGCATGGCTGTCGGTGTTTCGAGAGTTAGGCGTGCAGGACTGCTTGGGAGTGGATGGCGACTATGTTGATTGTCGTCAATTGCAAATGCCCATAGACGCTTTTCTAGCAAGAGATTTGGCACAGCCGCTTAAGCTCGATCGGCGGTTCGACTTAGCGATCTCTTTAGAGGTGGCAGAGCATCTACCCCCTGCCT
>JACMKO010000495.1 GCA_014380065.1 Leptolyngbya sp. ES-bin-22
CAAACAGGAAATCGATCGTCGTGGCAGTACGCTGCCTGAGATTAACCAGCTTGGTTCCTACAAGGCAGAGATCAAGCTGCATCCTGACGTGACGGCAACGATCGAAATTCAAGTTGTCGCCAGTTAAGACATAGACGATCAATCACTCCTCCAGGTTGGGTTAAAACGAAACCCAACCTGGAAATTTCAGGTGACATTACTTCTCGATTTGAAGGGACGGTAAAAACGGCGAAGGGAACTGAGAAGCCCTTGTCGTTACGTAATTGTTTGAGTAGAATAGTACAAGGATACTAAAACTACATCACAAGCAGCTTTGATCGAATTGGAAGAATTCTACATTTAGCGCTTTAAGTTGTGGTAGTTCCTGGGCTGCGCTAAATACGGTTAAAGATAATGACCTTAGCTGTATAGTTGGGGTGGAGTAGTGCAGATTTCTGAACAATCCATCCCAATAAACGTATCGCCGTCGTCCCACAGCACATGGTTCAGGAACTCAATTTTCAAACCTTTAGCGATCGGCTGCCACCTCAGAACATTGATGCTGAGGAGTCAATCCTGGGTGGTATTCTACTTGATCCAGAGGGCGTTAACCGGGTCGCAGATTTGCTGCATCCTGAAGCCTTTTACCTGAGCGCTCACCGTGAGATTTACCGTGCAGCGCTGGTGTTGCAGGGGCAGGGTAGCTCAACTGATCTGATGAGCATTACGTCCTGGCTAATCGATCGCGGTTTGCTAGAGAAAGTGGGCGGGCAGAGCAAACTGGCGCAGTTGATCGATCGCACTGTGAGTGCCGTCAACATCGACCAGTACGCCCAACTGGTGATGGATAAGTACATGCGCCGTAAGCTGATCAAAGCAGGCAATGAAATTGCCCATTTGGGGCACGACACCGCCAACGATCTGGAAGACGTGCTGGATCAATCAGAGCAGAAGCTGTTTGGCGTGACGCAAGATCGTCCCCAACAGGGCTTGATGGCAGCGTCCGATATCCTGACGCACACCTTTTCAGATATTGAAAGTCGATCGCTGGGGATGGTGCTACCAGGGTTGTCCTGCGGCTTCTATGATCTGGACGCAATGACTCAGGGCTTTCAGCGCTCCGATTTAATTATCGTGGCAGGACGACCGTCAATGGGCAAAACATCTTTTACGATGAACATTGCTCGCAACATTGCTGCCTTCCATAAGCTACCTGTCGCGATTTTCAGCCTGGAAATGTCCAAAGAGCAACTTGTGCAGCGCTTGTTGGCAAGTGAGGTTCGCATCGAAAGTGGGCGGCTGAGGGCAGGGCGCGTCAGCCAAAACGAGTGGGAGCCACTGGGACACTCGATCAGCACCCTGTCACAACTGCCGATGTTCATTGACGATACGCCTAACATTAGCATTACGGAGATGCGATCGAAGGCACGACGACTCCAGGCAGAACAGGGTGGGGCACTAGGTCTAATCCTATTGGACTATTTGCAGTTAATGGATGGCGGTAGCGACAACCGAGTGCAAGAATTGTCACGCATCACGCGGGCGCTCAAGGGCTTGGCGCGTGAACTGAGCGTACCCGTGATTGCGCTGTCGCAGCTTAGCCGCAGCGTGGAATCGCGTACTAACAAACGCCCGATGATGTCTGACTTACGTGAATCAGGTGCCATTGAGCAGGACGCTGACCTGATCATGATGCTCTACCGCGACGAGTACTACAACCCGGATACGCCCGATCGTGGCATTGCTGAAGTGATTATTTCCAAACACCGCAATGGCCCAACTGGAATGGTCAAACTATTGTTTGAGTCTCAATTCACCCAGTTCCGTAATCTGGCAGCACCCAATCGAACCTAATGCCCAGTTGGATGCAGTCATCACGCCCTCGTTAAGCGGTGGCTAACATCCGGTTCAGTGTGGCACTGCCTTTGAGTACAGTTGCAGAACTACTACGCCAGCAATGATTAGACCCATACCGACGAAACCAGCTTGGTCGATCGTTTGACGGTAGAGGAGCCAACTGATCACGGTGACAAGGACAATGCCTAATCCCGACCAGATGGCATAGGCAACCCCAACGCTGATCGTCTTTAAACATAGCGAGAGGAAATAGAACGCAGAGCCGTACCCAACCAGGACGACCAGGCTGGGTACAAGCTTGGTGAACGATGCCGTTGCTTTGAGGGCGCTCGTTGCTATTACTTCAGACACAATGGCAATGAGCAGGTAAGCATAATCCGGCATCGTACAATCTCGCTGGTTAGCTGAGCTTGAGTAGCTCTACATCAAACAGCAATGTAGCGTCAGGAGGAATCACACCGCCTGCTCCACGTGCGCCATACCCTAGCTCAGAAGGAATGGTTAATTGACGACGACCGCCCACTTTCATGCTGCCAACCCCTTCATCCCAACCTTTAATGACTTGCCCTACGCCAATTTTGAACTGGAAGGGCTGGTTGCGATCGCGCGAACTGTCGAACTTTGTGCCGTTTTCCAGAGTACCCGTGTAATGTACAACAACGTTTTGACCTGGTTGTGGCGTAGCACCTGTCCCTTCCACTAAATCGACATACTTGAGTCCGGAGGGCGTGGTGATGACAGCTTTATCTCCAGCTCCGGAAGGCGTTGTGACCACAGCTTTATCTCCAGATTTTTTCGGTGTCAAGGCAGTTGAGGCATCCGCTACTAGGGCAGGTGCAGTCGGCGCAATGTCTTGAGTGGTAACGTGAGCCTTCGCAACCATAGCAGCGGCTTGAGGCTTGTTAGTCAACTCGCTGGCGATCGCCACATCCGGCTTACCGTCAAATTGAGAGACGACCAGCACAACTACGCAGGCAAGCATTACTCCCAGGCTGACTAAAATTTCCTTCAAAATAATCCTCCTATCAGGTAGTACTCAGTGGTCAGTCATCAACGATGATTATACAACCGCTGACATCAGCTCATTGTACAAGGATTCAAGTCGTAGAAAGCTCAGGTGGGTGCTGTAGAGTTTGAAGAAATTGAGCGAGTGGGATGTCAAAAAAAGTGGTTCCGTTAGACTCGCCAGCTAGTACCTCAAACGGCAAAGCTGGTTCCCCTAGATGATCAATGACTAGGGATGCGCCTGTAAAGTCTTGCGCTTGGGTGTAGTCATTCACGGTGATGACCGTTGACAGCGCTGCCTGCCTTGCGGACTGCAAACCTGCATGAGAGTCTTCAAACGCCAAGCAAACTTGGGGGTCTAGCTGCATGGCCTGCAAAACATAGTCGTAAATATCCGGGGCGGGTTTTTTGGCAGGCACAATATCGCCTGCTGCAATCACCTCAAACCAGTCAAGACTATCCGGGGCAAGCGCTGTTTGCAGCAGCGCTGTCACATTTGCGGGAGTCGTGGTGGTAGCGATCGCCAGCCTTAGCCCAGCGTCTCGGGCATCCTGGAGCAATCGTTTTACACCGGGGCGTAGCGGTACGACATTTTCCTGGATCAGCCGCGTGTAGTGCGCCGTCTTCGCTTTGTGCAACGCTGCGATCCATTCACGCCGATCGCCCGGTGGTTCAAAGTCTGGATCATCCATCGTCAAATAGTGCTGAATGCGCTCTTTGCCACCCGTCACCGACAGCAGTTCGCCATAGCGTGCAATCGACCAATCCCAATCTAGACCCGCATCGGCAAACGCTCGGTTAAACGCGACGCGATGCCCGTCTCGCTCGGTATCGGCTAACGTACCATCAACATCAAAAATCAGTGCCTGGAGGTTGGACATAAGTGCGATCAAAAGTTTGAGTTACGAGTTTTGAGTGGCGCTAGAACGTCGGGAGTTTGGTTGGCTGACTACCGTCTGCTCACTTCGATCAATTTTCGCCGATCGAAGGGTCGTTTGCTGGCTTCGTTTCAGCACGATCGGTGGGCGACGGACTTGGGTGCAAGACCGTTTCAGTGGTGACAGGCGGCACAGAAGCCTCCTCAGATGGCTCCGGATCAAACGACGAAGGAGCCAAGCGCTTTTGCTGCTGCATCCCCCACTGATCCATCACATCCTCTATAAAAACTCGGCGAATCCAGATTTGGCTGACGACGGTGAGCGGCAATGCCAGCGCCAGTCCCAAAAAACCGAAGATGGTCGCAAAAAAGACCTGCGCTAATAGACTTGCAGCAGGCAACAGTGACACCTGCTGTGCCATGACATAGGGAGTGAGTAAGTTGCTCTCAAACTGCTGGATGGCAATGTAGAGAACAAACACAAACACCGATTTGAGAGGCGAATCTAATAGAGCCGTCGCCAT
The DNA here is from genome assembly GCA_014380065.1 of Leptolyngbya sp. ES-bin-22. Taxonomy (GTDB): domain Bacteria; phylum Cyanobacteriota; class Cyanobacteriia; order Leptolyngbyales; family Leptolyngbyaceae; genus Stenomitos. The sequence continues at coordinate 4,243 of JACMKO010000495.1, forward strand.
TGGCAGCACGACACTCAAAGTAGGACCAATGTTTGGAATGAAGTTGAGCAGCCCTGCAAGAATGCCCTGTGCTAACGCTGCTTTGACTCCTAGTAGGGCTAGCCCAGTGCTGCTTAACACGGCAACGACGCTCATGCTGATCAGCGCCCCGACAATCCATCTCCCCAGTGAAAATTCGCACTCCTGAAGGATTTGATCAACCCTACGACGGTAGAACTCTGGAAACAACCGAATGAACCCTCGCCGATACGCAGATGGATTGATCAGCAGCATCAAGCTTAAAACCAGTACCAGCAGAATGTTGACCACTGCACCCAAGGAACTGGAGAAGAAGGCAAACGAGCCGCCTAACAGCCGATTGATATAGGGTTGAATCTGCGCGCCCAGGCTGTCGAGATTTGGCAAGTAGGGGCTGAATGTGCGTGGCACCATATGAATGAGACTATTTGTCCAGTCATTCAGGCGATCGACCCCTGCTGGCACCAGCACGATCAAATCTTGAAACTGATTTGCGAAGGACGGCACAATCAACAAGAAAAATGTAACCAGTGCCCCTAGAAAGCAACTGACCGCCAGTAACACGGCACCCGATCGCTTCATGCCTGCTGCTTGAAAGCGTCGCGACAGCAAATTCAAGCTATTTGCCAGCACCACTGCCGCGAACACCAACAGCAGCACCTGGCGGATTTGCCAGAGAATATACAGGCAAACGGTTAGAGCAAGAAAACCAATCCATTGACCCAAATTCACGGCGCACTCCAGACAAGGTGAATGACGAGAAAAACGCAGCAGTAAGCGGTGAAGCAAGAGTTAGATTAGCATCCACCTGGAGGTCAAAACCAATCCGCACACAAAAGACGAAACGCTAAATTTTTACCCGTTCCTACTCCTTTGTTTGCCTTTTGCCCTTTGCCTTTTAGCTTCCGCGCGCTTGTCGCCAGCGCCAGCCAAGCATTCCTGCCGCGATCGCGGCAGGAATGCACACCGCAAGCAACGCATTCGCAGGTGTGGGAGCAAGCTGCAATACAGGCGCACCGTATTTGATGGCGATCGATAAGGCAGTAGAAAGCACGAAAACCTTGGCAATCAACCCAATCATATTCCCCACCAGTAGCTTGAGAAGATTGTAAGGGGTCTAGCTATTCTTGCCAAAAAATAAGCAACTCCTGGCGACTGAGAGCTAATGTGTGTTATGTTTGACAGCGGTGTTTCAATAAACGTTCACCTACGGGTTGCTAGCTCAGTGGTAGAGCATTCGGCTTTTAACCGACTGGTCCCGGGTTCGAATCCCGGGCAACCCATTTCAAGGCGCGATCGACAATCGATGTCTCAGCCATAACCAGAAGGTGACGCTTTAAGACTGAGCGACCCTTTTGGTTGCGTGAGTATGAATGAGCAATTGTTCATACTCACGCGTCTGTGGTTCAAAGACGCGTGAGTATGACTAAAGCTCCTGTTCAAGTGGCGAAGGTTCGCGGATTAACTCACTCACCGCCACTGTAGCGATCGGCATGGGCAATAGAGGTGTCGCTGCTGCTTCTGGCACAATCCAATGGCTTGCCCGACTGAGTGCATAAAAACCGCCGCACAGCAGCAAGCGATCGCCAACTTGTAAATCGCTTGCTCCATTGGGAAAGCGAATAAATTTTCCCTCTCGACGAATTGCCTGAATCAACACGCCAAACTGCCGTCGAATGTGAAGCTCTGCAAGCGTTTTGCCAACGACAGGACTTGTTTCGGGCACCAGGACCCACTGGCAAGAGGCGTTTTCGGTCGGTACAGCCGCTTCCCCTTTTGCAAGTTCGTCAAAGGCAGCAAGTTCCGCCGTTTCTCCTACGACCAGGAGGCGATCGCCGGTTTGCAAAAGCGTTTTGGCATCGGGATAATCCAACTCTTCGCCATCAGCTCGCTGAATTGCCATCAGGCTCACACCCGTCAGGCGACGTAAATCGGTTTCTTCTACCGTCATGCTAATCAGAGGCGAGGCGATCGGCAGAGGATACCAGCGACTATTCATGTCTTGTGTTGCTTCTTTCAGTTCCCGTGACACTTGATAAGACGGCTTTTCATACCGCAAGCCCAAATAATGCGAACTGCGAATCTGCTGGACTTCACGCTGAATCACTGGCAACGGCAAGCCCAGTCCGGTCAGCAAATGAGACGACAACTCTAAACTGGCTTCAAACTCCGGTTGTACAACTTCTTTGGCACCCAACTGGTAAAGCAATTCAAGCTCTTTGTCCTGATTTGCCCGCACGACAACATCTAAATCAGGTGCTAATTCCAGAGACCGTTTGAGGCAGAGCCGAGTACTCATAGGGTCAGGTAGCGTAATTGCCATCCCTTGTGCCGTGCTCACCCCTGCCTTTTCCAGCACGTGCAGACTTGCTGCGTTGCCATAAATGTAAGCGATGCCCGCCTCACGCACCTCCTGGATACGGCTTTCCGACTGGTCAATCACAATCACAGGATACTTGTGCTCACGTAGAAGCTGCACGATGTTACGCCCTACCTGTCCATACCCGCACACTACCACATGGTTTTGCGTTGGCAGGTCATCTGCAATCTCTAGCGCAACATCTGTCCGCTCCAGGTAACCTTTCAGCCAGGGAAGCGATTCTGCCCACGCAAAAAGCTGAGGGATCAACCGGAGAATAAACGGCGTTAACACCAGCGTCACAGCCGTCGTGCCTAAGATCAGGAGATAGACGCGGCGAGAAACCAGTCCCAATGATTGCCCTTCGCTGGCTAACACAAAGGAAAATTCTCCAATTTGTGCCAACCCTAAGCCTGTAATCAGCGCTGTTTTAAGCGGGTAGCGAAAGATCACAACCAATGGGGTCACTATCAAAAATTTACCGACAAACACCAGAGCGACCAAACCCAGAATCAGCTCCAGGTTGTTCCACAGAAAAAAGGGATCGATCAGCATCCCGATCGCGGCAAAAAACAGGCAGGCAAAAATATCTCGTAACGGCTCAACGTAATTCAGGGTTTGGTCAGCGTACTCGACCTCCGAAATCATCAGCCCTGCAACAAACGCCCCCATTTCGATCGACAGCCCTAGATGCTCCGTCAACAGCGCAATGCCCAGACAGATGGCAACCACACCCAATAGGAAAAGTTCTCGGCTTTCCGTACGTGCCAACAAGCGCAATAGCGGGGGAATGACCCAAATACCCGCAACGACTGCGCCTAGACCTAATAGCCCTGTTTGCAAGAGCGCCCAACCGATCGCCAAGCCCACTTCTTCCACTGGCTTGTCAAGCGCAGGCAGAACTGCCAGCATCACGCCCAACGCCAGATCCTGCACAACTAAAATACCCAGCATCACCTGCCCGTGCGGGGTTGCCATTTCGTTGCGCTCCATCAGGCACTTCAGCACCACAGCAGTGGAAGACAGCGAGAGAATCGCGCCCAAGAAGACACCTTGAGCCGGGGATGTCACCCAACCCATGCCGAGGGAAACCAGCGCGGTGATCGTGATCGTCAGCACGATTTGCAACCCGCCGCCACCGAGACTAATGCCCTTGACTTTTTTTAATTCTGAGAACGAAAACTCAACCCCCAGCGCAAACAGCAGAAACGCAACCCCAAACTGCGCCAGCGTTTCTACCTGAATCAGCTCTTTGATCAGCCCCAAACCCGCTGGACCGACGATCATTCCTGCCAGCAGATAACCTAGCAGTATGGGCTGTCGCAGCACTGATGCCAGGATGCCACCTGCCGCTGCTGCCGCTAGTACCGTGACCAAATCAACGATTAGTCTGAAATCTTCTTGCACTGCTCAAATGTTAAAAAACGTATCGATCGCTCTCATCTTAGAATACAAACTTTTCCGAGCGAACGGGGGAACTTGGGGATTCAGCTCTTGAAGAACGATAGAGGTTTCAGCGATCGCCCCGCAAAGCTGCTTGCTCTCATCTTTGTCGGTTATCCATCAGCGTTCTGATGCCAATGCAGCAGTTTGACCGCATTTTCGTCCCCCTTGGCTCCCGTTTTGGGCTGAATCGTTGCCCTGCTCTAGAAACAGTAACCAGGGAAGCGCTATTCTACCCGCCAATGCTGTACGCTTTGCCAAGCATGATCTAAGCTGCCAAGAATGGAAAACCGAGACGGAACGAACAGACAACCAACCCGGTATCGCCTTGAGAATCGGTCGCTAAAAGCTTTTAGTCATAGGCGATCGTATCTGAGGCGTACGGTTGATGCACTCCGTGTCCAGCGACAGCACGCTCGACGGATGCTTCAGGTGGTCGCCGCGATTCTGGCGATCGGCATCACCGTGATTGGGGCAACGGCAATCGCCCTTGCAACGCCTGGTAACGCACTGCAAGTCCAGGTGATGCCAATGACTCCGCAACTGGGCGATACCCTGTCTGTGACGATCGCGCGTACTTCCAGCAACACAGCACCCGTGTTGACACTGGGCAATCGCACGTATACAGCGTTCCCGTTTGGTGACGATCACTTCCGGGCGCTGTTGCCTACCACACCACTCGATAAGCCTGGTAAGCTAACCCTGAAAGTCAGTGACAACAACGAAACCGAGAGCGTAGCGCTACAGCTTCGAGGGCGCAAATTTCCCACTCAATCGATCTGGCTCCCCCCAGGTAAAGACCAGAATTTGTCAGACTTTGAATTTAATCGCGTCGATGGGTTCAAAAAACTTGTCACACCCCAAAAATTCTGGAACGGACCCTTTCTCAAACCAAACGGTGGACCCATCACCACTGTTTACGGAGTGCGTCGCTACTACAACGGCAAATTTGCTAACGACTACTACCATCGCGGTGTGGACTACGCGGGTGCTTACGGTTCACCAATTATTGCTCCGGCGGCTGGACGAGTTGCTTTGGTTGGGCAAGAAGCGAAGGGCTTTGTCATCCACGGCAACTGTATTGGGGTCGATCACGGGCAGGGCGTAGAAAGCATTTTTTTGCACTTAAGCCGCATCATGGTTAAAGAAGGCGATTTTGTGAAAGCGGGTCAAGTGATTGGCGCTCTAGGTGCAACTGGCGCTGTCACAGGTCCTCACCTCCACTGGGGTTTGTATGTCAACGGTCAGTCTATTGACCCATTGCCGTGGCGCACAAAAGGATTTGAATAACTTTTATCTTTGAAGGCTCGATCAGTTGATACTGAAGGGGCATTCTGGGGCAAGATATGCAAGGCAACTCGCCACCTAAAGCAACTTGTCAAAAAACGGCGCTGCGGAGTTTAGAAGCATTATGAGTATTGAAAAGATCGTGGAGCAGGCGCTGCAAGACGGCTACCTGACCCCAGCGATGGAAGCAGAAGTCGGTCGGATTTGTGATACGGCTTCAGAGCTGTCGATCGAAGAATATATGTCACTCGATCGACTCATGGGAGCGCTGCTGACCGGGGAAGTGGTGGCAGTTCCCCGTAAGCAGTTTATCAACGTGATGGAAGAACTGGTGCTCACAGAGTCCATCGCCCGCGTCGCTGAAATTGAGGCAACGAGCGATCGCACCCTGGATCTGGGCGATATTGCTGCCTATGCGCTCAATCGCTTACCGCCCCTTTATGCCACAACGGAAGAAGGGGCAACTTATCAGCGGCAGCGAGCCAAAGAGGAACTACAGGGATTGATTGCCCAGCAGGTGGGTGAAGCCATTGCCCGTAACCTCGATCGCCCTGAATTCTTTCCCGAACGTCAGGCACTCGGCAAAAACTCTGGTGATGAAATTTTGACCCAGGTTAGTGCCTTGCTTCAGGCGTATGCACCCAGCTTTGAGCCGCAGCCAGGGGCATCAACTTGACCAACCTGGTCATTTAAAAAGCACCGACTAGAGAAACTGGACAACACCTGTCAGACTGTTACGGCAATTGTCTCTAGTCTTGATGGCAAAAGTTTCTATCGTTCACGGGTTTCGTAGCATTAGGGACGAACATCCACGGACGTTCCTAGCGAAATCTGGTCGTACAGCGCTACCACGTCCCGATTTTGCATACGAACACACCCGTGCGAAACGGCTTGCCCAATCAGCTCTTCCTGATTCGTTCCATGAAACCCGATGTGAGTGCGCCCTTCATACAAAAAACCGATCCAGCGCTTGCCGAGTGGATTAGCAGCACCGACTGGAATGACCTCGCCCGTGATCGGGTGCTGCCACTTTGGATCGCGCTGCATTTCTAGGACTTGGAAAGAGCCACTAGGTGTCTCCCAGCCTGCTTGCCCAATCGCAATCGGGTAACTGGTCACCAATGCTTGCTCGCGATACACATAGACTCGACGATCGCTCAGGTCGATCACCAGCTTCGCGCTACGCTTGAGGGTGGTTGCCGTAGTAGCACTGTCGCTATTGCCTTTAAAGCCATCCTTACGGTTTGCAGTGATAGCACTACTTTGGGTGCCTTTAACGTTCGCAGTGGTGTTGCTAGTAGTGGTTGTGTCTTGACGATTTGCTGCCCAGGCTCGCCATTGAATACCCAACAGCACAAGCGCTGCTCCTACAAAGAGAAACATCACACTACGAGAAAGGCGATCGTCTCGAACCGTTACAGCCATCGTCTACTACCCACCAACCCTAGCTCTAATCTACTCCGATAACGCTAACAAGCCTACTGTCTAATAGAGCGATAGAGACTGAACATGACAAGGACAGAGCGGCATTTTAGTTAGACATAGCATCCCGTGAGATCACCAGGGCATCGCAGATGTTGCCCCTTTAGAGCACTCTACGTTTACGCAAGTCATAAAAATCTTTGAGCAAACTTTATCTGATCTTGATTTTCTAAGGCTAGATTCTTTTGCGGGCACGGGCACAATAGGGGCAAAGATTTCGTTAAAGGGTATAGGAAGGTTCTGGAATCCCTGTTGATTGAGCTGTAACTCAACCTTACCGCCACACGGAATCGTACGGGTAGTCTGGATGCAAGAGGAGTGACTATGTTTGAGAAACTATTACTAGCCGCAACAATCACGTTCTCGCTTAATCTGTTTATCGGCATGAGTGTCCCATCTCCGAGACAGGCAACTACAACTGCCCAATTCACAACTGCCCCTTCCACGCCTCATTCTGTTTATCTTGCGAAAGTGCTGCACGATCGCCCCTTTCTACGGAGCTGGTTTCAGTAAGATGCGTCATCGGTGAGAGACCTTGTCAGCGTTTCTGAAGGAACTTTGCCAGAGCAGAAAGCGTCCTTGAACTTGGAATGTCTGAGAGCGACGTCATTCATGAATCAGTCCGTTTCTGCCTCCTGGATACCGATGAAGGTAGTCACCGCTCCGGTGTCAGCCGAAAAACTTTCTAATCTTGATCTAGTGCTGCAATGTCAGGCTGGGCAAAGTCCTGAGAAAGCTGCTTTTTCAGAACTCCTCCGTCGCTACCAGTCTCACGTTGAGCGGGTACTCTACCATCTAGCTCCCGACTGGCAAGACCGTTCTGATCTGGTGCAAGAAGTCTGGATTCGGGTTTATCGGCATATCAAACGACTCCAGGAACCGCTTAAGTTTCGGGGGTGGCTGAGTCGGATTGCCACTAATCTGTTTTATGACGAACTTCGCAAGCGTAAGCGCAACAGCTATCCGCTGTCGCTTGATGCCCGTCTGACCGTTGAGGATGGTGAAATGGGTTGGGAAATCGCCTCGGAGACACCTGGACCGGATGAGGATTTGACCACCAGGGAATTCTACGACCAGCTTCGCTCCGCGATCGCGGATCTTCCAGAAGTCTTTCGCACGACGATTGTGCTGCGTGAAATTCAAGGGATGGCGTATGAAGAAATTGCTGAACTTACGGGTGTTTCGTTAGGTACAGTAAAATCAAGGATTGCCAGGGCACGTCTGCGATTGCAGTCTCAGCTTCAACGCTATCTGGATGGCGATTAACGCTAACGTAGTGACAGCACGTTAGCTGCCAAGACTATTTTTTCGTTAGGACTATTGTCTCTTCGGGTTATTCAAGCTCTACTGATGATTAGAGCGGATGGTTGCTTCTGTTGGTTCGTTCTTGCTAGATGGTTACTTTTAATGTTTGTCGCTTCTGCTACTGGTGCGCTTTTTCAACCTACGACGTGGTGCCGAAATGACCTCGAATTCTAATGCTCCAAACAATCATCAGCCGTCTCCCATGAATGGTCAAAATTCATCTTCACACCCGTCCAACTTGATGCAGCGTGATCGCTTTGAGTTACTAAGTGCCTACCTGGATGGAGAAGTAACCGCAGCCGAACGCAAATTGGTTGAGGAATGGCTAGCCACCGATTTGACGGTGCAGCGCCTTCATAGCCGCTTGCTAAAACTGCGTCACGGTCTACAAAGTATGCCTATACCAGCCGCTTCACAGGCGACAGAAGCAATGGTTGACGCAGTGTTAGCTCGTGTAGAGCGCAAGCCAAAGCTATCCCTGGTGTGGGGTGGTACGGCGATCGCAGCCCTATTTGTGGGTGCTCTTGTAAGCAGCATCCTTCCTGGGAATCAGGCTCCAGCACCTCAGATTGCCGAGTCCAAGCAGCCAGCAGTTGAGGCTCCTCAAGCGGCTGTAAACGAGGTACTTTTAGTGGCGCTCGACAAGCCGCTGGTTGATATTCCCAAAGCGCCCGTTGCTGTCCCGAACGGTGCTTTCAAGAATGCGACGACTCCGGCTGCGCCGAGGACGACTGTACGCTAGAAATCGGTTTGCAGTGGGTGCCATTGCCCATCGGGTAGTAGAATGCCGTCCAGTTGTTGCACCTGCTCACTCGTCATGATATACGACCAAGCGCGACTGAGAAAACGTCGAGACTGGTCATACACTGTAATTTCCTGGCGATCGTACTCGTTTTGCTCCAGGCTCTCATGGGGCACGTAGCAATGGAACTCTATGGGGTCATGTCGCTCAAACTCATCCAGCACCTCCAGGATGGTTATGTCTGTGAATGACAAGATGACTCCATGTACAACGCCTGCTTCAAGCGTCATTGCAGGATAGCCGAATGGCAACGCGTACAGGCAACCTTCAGCGGTAGCGGGCTGTGACTTCACTACACTACCCGCACACACCGCATAGTTTTTTTCTCCCGGCTTCAGCGTGCCATAGACGAAGACGTTAAGCATTCGACACTCATTTAACGCAAAAGTTTTCGCAGCATTGAATCCTCCCAGAACTGATACTGTAGGGAGGTTTGAATTGTGCTTTAAAATTTCATAAAATTGTTGAGCTATTGCTCAACAGTTTTAACATTGTGATAAGGCAGTCACTGATGCCGTCTTTAGACGGGCTAGGAGGGATTCGAACCCCCGACACCGTGGTTCGTAGCCACGTGCTCTGGTCCACTGAGCTACAAGCCCTTGTAAGAACTCTATAATATCACACCGTGCCACAATGAGACAAAATTCCTCCGATGCTTCAGCAGCTAGCCAACGCCTCACCCATCTGGATGCACAGGGACAGGCGCACATGGTAGACGTTTCGCCAAAGCAACAGACCGCTCGTCAAGCGATCGCGGTGGGGCAGGTGCGGATGCTGCCAGAGACGTTTGCGGCGATCGAGGCTGGCAATGCTCCCAAAGGCGACGTGTTGGGGACTGCCAGACTAGCAGGCATCATGGCAGCCAAACAAACCGCTCAGCTCATTCCCCTTTGTCACCCTTTACCGTTGCACCGCATTGAAGTAGAACTGCTGCCAGATCCTGACTTGCCGGGTTATCGCATTCAGGCGCTTGTGAAAACGAAGGCTGAAACGGGTGTAGAAATGGAAGCCCTGACCGCTGTTTCTGTCGCCGCTCTGACGCTCTATGATATGGCGAAAGCGTTGGAGAAATCGATGCAAATTGAAAATATCCATCTGCTGAGTAAAACGGGCGGGAAGTCAGGCGATTATCAGTCGGAAGACTATCCGTTGCAGGCTAAAGAGTAAATGCCCGCCTGAAGCCTGCTTTTCTTTAGTAAAGACTGGAGGCTGAATAGTTGCCTAAAACTTCCTGCCCCCGATGCACAAGCTTTTCGGTGCCCTCTATCAGCAGGAGGTAGCGTCCCTGGTTGAGGTGATGCCGATAAATGCTAGCAGTACTTCCTTCTCCCAAGAAGCCAACGAGGGCACCGATAACGGCAGCGCAAAGACCGCTGAGCACGCCGGTTGCCAGCACGACTAGCGCTGTGTTCCAGCCTGGAGTAAGTATGAGCGAACCAATTAAACTTAAGACAATGCCTGAGCAGGCAGCAGAAAGACCAAACCTGCGGGCTTTGCAAAGAGCAATTTGCAGCGGTGTCATTAAGCCGACTCGATCGGGGCTGCTGTAGCCCTCACCCACGATCGCTAAATGTTCTGGAGAAATGCCGTGATAGTGAAGCAGTCGATACGCCTGAAAGGCGGATGCTTCGTTAGGAAGAACCACGATCGCTAGATGAGTCAAGCGGCGTTTGAGCGTCGATCCGCGAAAAAAACGTGCGATGGTCACAAACTTAGTCCGGTGTGAGGGCAGCAGCAGTCTCTGCTTGAATTCTAACCTCACTCATTGGGTAGCAGAGCCTAGTCTAGGGGCATTTAAGTAATTCTTTAACTAACTAGCGTACGGACGACAACCTGTAATGTGGTCTAGATTTCTCGTTTAAAGCCTAAAAAACTTGATAATTCAGGTAGTTGCTTCGTTACTCTAGAGTTAGACCTGCCAACTAAACCTATCCATCACACCGTCACGACTATGCCTCCTCGCTGGCCCCGTCAACCCGATCGCAACGATTCCGCTTACCGTAAGCTTGATGATCGCATGAACTTTGCGATGCACGTGGCGATTTTTGCAGCCACCAATTCTGGACTCTGGTTTTTCCGTCTCTTGGGCGAAAAAACGTCGCCCCTGGGCACCCCTGGAGGACTGCCTTGGACTCCCTGGATCACGCTGGGCTGGGTATCGCTTCTGGTTGCCCACGCAGTCTTTATTTTTGCGATCGCCAACTATGCGGAGCCAATTTCTACAGTTCCCAATGCAGGCATGGGCTTTAAGCCGAAAGTCGCCGCTAATACGTCCAAAACAACTAAGCAGTAGAACAGGTCGATCGCGGCTTGTTGTCTCCAACATTAGTTTTTCATAACAGTCAGTGGACTGCCGCTGTTAGGCGACCGTTTATTTAGCAAAATCCGGGGATTAATTTCATGGCAACCAGTTCGACCGAAACGATCGAAGCACTCGCTGCCGAGATTGGTGAAACGATCTATATCGACGTAGCAAAGTGGCATCTTTATCTGTCTAATGCTCATCTCCACACCGTGCTTGCAGAGCAGCTTTATCCCATGATCACGGCTAAAGCCATTGTGGAAGAGGATGTCATTAAGGTGCTGCAAAATATTCCTGTCAAATTGGGTGGTGGGAAGCGCGAGGTGCCACTAGCAGACCTACTGCCCATGCAGTGTCAGGTCAATTTGATCGATCTATTAGAGGAGTTTCAGCGGAAGCTGTAGAGAGTTTTGCGTTGATAGGGATGAACTCAAAACTCAAGCCGTTCAACGTCTGAGAAACCTTTGCTTCAGGCGATCGACCACTTGGCTTACTTCTGGGATTCTGAGTTGGATGGCGATCAGAACAAAGACGACTAGCCCAATGGCTCCCGCAAGGCATAGCTGGAACAGCAAGATCAGTAAACCTTCTCGTCCCAGGATGTGTTCGCTTACTTGCAAAGTGCCCCAGGCGGCTATTCCAGCGATCGCGCTGCCGATCGCCAAACCTACTACCGAAATCGACCACGATCGCAAGGGTAAGCCACCCAAGCGACGGTTTAGAATCCATAGCATCGCCACCATCGAAATAGCATTCACGCCTACGGTCGCTAGCACCAGACCAGGCGCACCTAATGGTTTAACCAGGAAGAAATCTAAGAGTGCGTTGAGAAAAATGTTAACGATACTGATCCGAAAGGGGGTTTCGCCGTCCTCTAAAGCGTAAAACACACGCACCAACACGTCCCGCGACAGGTAAAAGAACATGCCCAACGCGTAGGCAACCATCACCGAAGCCGTCAGGTATGAATCTTCTACCTTGAAGGCATACCGTTCATACACTACCCGTGAGAGCGGCACTGCCAGCGCAATCATCAACGCACTGGTGGGCAACATCGTGACAGCAGTTGTCAGCAACCCCTGACGGATACGCACCTTCAGCTCAGCCCAGTTTTCGGGGGCGGCAAGCTTGGCAAACGCGGGCAGGAGGGGCACCAGAATGGCGTTAGAGAGAATACCTAATGGCGTGAGTACCAGCAGTCCGGCGTAGCCCATTGCCGACACTGCTGCTGCTGCATTGGGGATGAACGACGCAAAAAATAGATCCGTCCAGACGTTGATTTGCATCATGCCCGACGAAAACGTTGCGGGTCCCATAATTTTGATGACTTCCTGTACTTCCGGCTCACGGAAGTTGAAGCGCAGCCGAAAGCCACCCAGACCTGACTTCCACTGAGCTGGAAGCTGAACCAACCATTGCAACACGGCTCCTGCCAGCGTTGACCATGCCAAGACTGCGCCGCCCAAGACTGCGTACTGTGGCAACGCCACTTTGTCGCCTAGATAAAGTGCCAGTCCACCCAGCCCGATCAGCATCGTCACACTAGAAAAGAGCGGACTGATGGAGGGCAGCCAGTACTGATCAGCCGCATTCAGCGCGCCAAAGCCAATACCAATCAGCCCTGCCAGCATTGCCATCGGTGCCATGATGCGAAATTGCTGAATGGCAATCTCTTTAGTCTGTTGCAGCACTTGAAAGGTAGCTGCGTCCATGCCGTTCGCGGTTGCCTGTGCAGGTGTGATGTATAGCCCCGGCGCAACCAGATGCACTAAAGGATTGGCAAAGATCATCAGCCCGATCGTGACCAGCAGCAAAATGCCCACCACCAGCGTCGTGATGCTCTCCATGATGGGAGCCACTTCATCTTGCTTGCGCTTGGCGAGTACGCTAACGATCGCGCTATGGAATGGACCATTGATGCCGCCTAACAGGATCAGCAAAAACCCTGGAATGACATACGCAAAGTTGTACGCGCCATAGGCAGGACCAACCCCAAACGCAGCCGCGATCGCCTGCTGGCGCACCAGTCCAAAAATTTTGCTAATCAAAGTGGCGATCGCCACAATGCCAGCAATGCCCGCCAGAGAACGAGTCGGTTTCGATTCAGTCACGCAGACAGACACAGTGAAACGGCTTCATCTATTTAAGCTTGAATCGGGAGCTTAAGTTTGAATCGGGCGCTTATGCCTCTGGTTGACTGGTCGAGGCTGGCGGTTTGCCGCTGTTACGCACGTTGACGACTTTGTTGAGCAGGTTGAACCAGAACGGCGCACCCATCGAAATGGCGATCGCGCTTACAAGCCAGCCAGCCAAAAGCTTGAGTCCCCCTACGATTGCGCCTTGAGGGTGGAACTGCCACTGCTCTTGCCAGTTGGTGCCGTTCCAGCCGATCGGTAGGTCAGTGCTGCTATCAACAGCATCGCGCAGAGTGTTAGCACCATTATTTAAACAGTCTGCTTGAGCAGCTTTGCCCTGTTGGGTTTGCAGGCAGGCGATCGCGTTAGGATTGCTACTGACTAGCGCGCTTGCCGCCTGGCTATAGGTGGCGCGGAGGGCTGAATCTTTTGCTAATCGATTGATGACATGGAGTGTGTCGGTGTTGGTTGTGACAGCAATCAAAAAGCCAATGACGATCGCGACCCCTTTGGCATTGCGTTTGTAAACACCACTGCTGCGATCCATTGAGCGATCGAACCAGAGCGCAACTTCCTGTTCTAACTGGTTCGCGCCCTGATCGAGAACGCTAATTTTCGCCTGCGCTCGTTTTGCCAGCATATCCAGGCTATCGCGCAAATTAGGCGGCAGTTTCGTCAGTATCGCCTGAAAATCTTCTCGCCCCTGGCTAGAAGCCCTTACCACCTGCTGCATGGTTTGCAGCAACTCATACCCAGCTTGAAAACGCTGCTGCAACGTGATGTCAGGCAACCGGGCAAGCATTGAATGATAGTTGCTGTTTGGCTGCTGAAGTGACTGCGCGACCCAAGCCATATTGTTTAGCTCAGACACCACTTCTACGATGCTGGGTCCCGATTCCTTTAATAAGCTAGGAATCTCTTGGTCGATCGCTGCCAGTCGCTTCAGGCACACATGGCTCAAATAATCTTTTTCAGGCAGCACCGCTTCAGCGGTTGAAAGCAAGCGTTTAACGGCACCAGACACCTGACTGTAACTGTTAGAGAGTGTTGCTTGCTGGCTGCTAAACATTCGCACAATTTCATGCACGTCAGCTTGAAATTTTTGCAGTTCGTGCTCTAGGAGCAGTTCATTTGCTTTGCTATGCCTTAAATCACTAACCACGTCAAACAATGGCTGTATGAGTTTTTCATCAACGAATTGAGTGAGCTTACGTTCACTGAGCGTTTGGATCAGTTCTCCTGTTCTTAATGTTTCTAAAAGAGTTGTAGAGAAGGTTTCCGAAGGCAGATAAGACGGTCCGCCGGCTTTCCCCGAAAATGTTTTTGATGCCTTTGTCCACTGGCTCACTCGTTCAGCAACGCTGCCAAGCAATCCCTTTGACTCATGGTCAAGTGAACGAATCAAGGGGTGGCTATAGAGACTGCTAGCCAGCTCTTTGGAACGATCGATCTGGCTTTGAATCAACTGAGCATCTGCTGAGGTTTGATTGAGTTTGGGTTTACTGTCGCCTGCTAAAAGCGTTTCAATTGCCTGCTTTAGGTGCTGCGCTCGCCACTGCAATAAAGTGGTTAACAGCTCTTGAAGTTCAGAGGCTAGAAGGCTTAACGTTAAGTAAATAAAAAGTAGCCCAATACCAATGTCAAGGATAAAAGGTAAGTTCATGCTTCATTGAATTGGTGACATCAGCCAGCTTCGTAGGTATACGTTCCTCTACGATCGCTGGGTTGAAGAAAGCCAACCAATTTTAGAGCAGAATCGGGCGATCGCGCTCAACAAATCTGTTGCATGAGCGTCACAAGCTAGCGCTCAGCTTATCAGTCGCTTAAATTTACTCCATCGCTTTAGTTGTCAAAAGTAAACAGGATCTAGATGGTTCCAAGTTTCTCTAAACCGCGAGCGTCGATCGCGAAGCAAAGAGCGCTGTCAACCGCGATCGAAAGGAAAAGCGTGACGAGTCTTGATTGCATCTAATGCTAGAACGGGCATTTCCTGCCAGCAATGGGTACAAAATCAGTAAACCTCGGCATGACGAGCATGACGCAGCAACACTTCACCGCAGCAAGGACATGCACTCATCTTCAGACCTCTGAAGTGAGCAGGTAAAGAACCGTGTGGTTCTCAAAAGCTGACTATGAACGTGAAAAACTGCTGATTAGCATCGAAGAAGTAAAAAGTAGAGACAATGCGTCTACTTAAACGATGACCAGAATTTTTCTGGAAACTATTTTTCAGTTGGCATCAGCCGTTACTAGAGTTCAAGTCAGTAGCCAGTAGCGATTGAGTACAGCAATAGACTTGGCTAAGGACGCGGCTGGCGAGAAACGTTCTCTTAAAGCTTTGTTTAAACGATCGTGGCTTGACTGCATTACTTCTTTACAGTTTGATTCTTTTCGTCGTGCAGCAATTCTGCGATCGCAGTTGCCAAAAAGTCATACTGCTCCAGCCGATTGTAAAGCTGTGCCGAAACACGGACTAAACGGCTATGAGGAGTAGGATACGGCACAATGGGCACCTCAATTTGGTAACGCTCTAGCAGAGCATCTTGCAGCCACTGGGGATTGCCATCTGGTAGGGGAATGACTGCTAACGAGCCGAGCATGGCATCGGGACAGAGTGGCGGCAGCTTGAGCGTTTCGCAGAGGAGACGACGGGCTGCGATCGCTAACGCGTGATTGGTTGCCATGATTCCATCCCAGCCCTCAGGCAGCAACGACCCCATCACGCGAATGGCTTCTGGAACGCACAGGTACGCAGTTGGGTCATCGGTGCCCGTCCAGTCAAATTCCAGCCGAAAGCGGCTGCGATCGGTGCGTGGAGCATTGGCACCGTGGCTAATGGTGAGTGGACGGATGGCTATTTGCCGATCGCGCTGCACGTACAGAAAAGCCGCTCCCTTGGGCGCACAAAGCCATTTGTGACAGTTACCTGTGTAATAGGTCGCACCAATAGCTTGTAGATTCAACTGCACCATTCCCGGCGCGTGAGCACCGTCTACCAGTGTTTCAACGCCTCGTTCAGTGAGTGCTTGCACCAGCTCAGCCAGCGGAAAAACCAGCCCTGTTTGACTGACAACATGGTCGATCAGTGCCAGTCGCGTTCTAGCAGAAACGCAGCCAACGATCGCGCCAACGACCTGCTCGGAAGCCTCAATGGGAAACGGCACTTCTGCAACCACAACCTTCAACCCGTACCGCTCCGCTACATAGTTCAGCGCATTCCGGCAAGCGTTGTACTCCTGATTCGTTGTGAGCAGTTCGTCGCCTGGTTGGAATCGGAGCGATCGCAGCACCGTGTTAATAGCGGTAGTTGCATTCGGCACAAAGGCTAAATCGTCTGCATCGGCACCGACAAAAGCCGCTAACTTAGAACGAGCCTGATCCAATAGCGCTTCCAGATCCCGCCCAAAAAACTGGAGTGGCTGTTGCTCCATCCGCGCCCGTAAATGCTGCTGTTTTGCCAGCACCGGTAAAGGACACGCGCCAAACGAGCCATGATTCAAAAACGTGATCGATGGATCGAGTGACCAGTATTGAAGAAACTGATTTGAAGGCGAATCTGGGGTCGCTAGCTCGTCCTTCATCCGTCTGCCTTTGCTCTTTCTTAAACTCCCCAGGCAAGATTCGAACTTGCGACCAATCGATTAACAGTCGATCGCTCTACCACTGAGCTACTGAGGAATGCTCTAACGTCGCGAATCCCATAGTACCGACAATTTGACTCATTTGACAAGCACCAGGTACAGTTTTTTTGCCTGGTGCAAGCAACATCTCTTTGAAACGTACTGAAGCCGATGCCGTTCAACGCCTAAATCAAGTTCTTTAACGCACGGTTGCCCACGCTTTGCCGCTTGGGCTTGCTTCACAAAACTCTCCTCACTGTTTGCCAAAGCGCAATTTCATCAATCGCTGCTGGGCATCCGGATCTAGGGCATGGGCAAGAAAGCGGCTAGAGGGCTTTTTAGACGGTTTTTGCTGGCGCTGGACTCGACGTGTGATGGCTTCAACCTCTGCGCCCAACCGCTCGGCTGACAGCCACTCTGCACCGTAGCCAACCACCGTCAACTGCTGTGCGCGATCGGACGTTGCTACAATCAGCCGTTGTTGAAATTTACGCAAATCATAACGAAAGTCAGCGCACGCCTTTTCGATGTAGCTATCGGCTGTTTGCCCAAAGTCTGTGTAGCACACGGATAGATTGGGGGTGATGACTTCGCGGCTGCTCCCAGTATCCCGATATTGGGAGTCAAACACAATTTGAGTGTCAAAGCCTTGAAAGGTGCTGTAGCCTGCTAATGCTTCAATCAACTGACGACGTGCGGGTTCAAGACCGTCACGATCGCACACCTGCCGTAAGTCAGCCCACCGCCCGACAACATTGTAGCCATCTACCAGCAACACAGCTTGGGGAGACGATCGTGGCATAGCTCAATCAAAGGACAGTGTGGTTGACATTCGCTTCACCTGAGGCTAGCTCAATCATCACACATTTCGTTGAGTTCTGTTGCGAAGAACCGCTCAAGGCTGACGAGTGAGGAGCTAACGCCTGCGCTTTTGGGGTGTTTCAAGTTGGCTGCACCATCAGCAAGATGTTAGATCTTCCTTCATCCTTGCCCTCAAAGCCCCTCAACTCGGCTATACCAGCGCAAAAGCACCCGCGCTAACTGCTGAGGATCGTGGCGGATCAATCCAGTTTGTTCGTCTTCGTCCATGACGCTTGCCAGCACAATCCGGCGACCTAGACGAGCGACTACATCGCGGTCGAGCGGTACCGGATTGGAATTTTCTTGGGCATAGCGAATGTGCGCTCTTGCAGACGGCGTTTTCTTTTGCACCAGTACCGCACCAAAGAGGGGTTGCCCACACGCCTGGTCGATCGCCCGAATGTGGTCACCCACGCTATAGCCCTGCGTTTCACCCTCTTGGGTCATAATATTGCACACATAGATGCGGGGTACGCTGCGCTGGGCGATCGCGGCTGTAATTTCTGGCACCAGCAGATTGGGGATGATGCTGGTGTAAAGACTACCAGGACCAATAATGATGTAATCAGCTTCGGCAATGGCTTTGAGCGCTTTGGGCAACGCGGGTGGATTCGCAGGCGTGCAGCCGATTTTGACGATGGTGCCGTTGGCTTCGGTGATACTGGATTCGCCCTCAATGTAGCGACCGTCGGCTAGCTCTGCCCATAGCCGGACATCGCTCAGGGTTGCAGGCAACACCTGTCCGCGTACGGCTAACACACGGGAACTAGCCGCGATCGCCTGCTCCAGATCGCCCGTCACCTCGCTCATGGCGGTGAGGAACAGATTGCCAAAGCTATGCCCTGTCAGCCCATCGCCCGCCTTGAAACGGTACTGAAAGAGTTCTGTGAGCAGCTTTTCTTCATCTGCCAGGGCTGCCAGACAGTTACGAATGTCTCCAGGGGGCAGCACGCCAATCTCGCGTCGGAGCCGCCCAGAGGAACCACCATCATCTGCTACCGTAACGATCGCGGTGATATTGGCGCTGTAGCGCTTCAGTCCCCGCAGCAGATTGGATAACCCAGTGCCACCACCCACCACCACAATGCGCGGTCCACGATGCAATCGCCGATGGGTGAGCAGCAAATCAATCAGCTCTTCTTCGCCATCGGGCATCAACACTTCGGTGATCGATCCTAGCGTGCGCGTCTGCCCCCACCAGACGAGCAAAAAGCCCAGCACCATTGCCAGTGGACCGCTAATGTAACTGGGAATGACATCGGTGATGCGATCGAGAATCTGCCTGAGAATCTGAGTGGTATAAAAGACAGGCGTGAGTTTGAGCCAGACAGCAAACCCTAGTGTCGTTAGCAGCACACCGCTCGCACTGAGCAGCAGCCAACGCTTAACCAACAAGCCCGGAGCCAGCCACTTAAACCACTGGTTAACTCGACTAGGAGTACGGTGACGCGACTCCTGTCGCAGCACGTGGAGCGCTTGTTTCAGTAAACCAAGGGTCATGGCTGGTTACGCACAGAGAGAAAAACAGTAAGGGAATGATGCCGATCGGCATCGTCTAGCAGCAGAATAGCTTAAGTTCCTTACTTCTATGGACTGTTTGTTACGCTTGCTGGTTCAATGTGACATCGTGGAGCGATCGCCAGTCCCTACAACTCAACCCTCCCAACTATTCCACGTTCACGGAGTGTTACGACCCGTAGCAAACCTCAAAAGGCGCTAGCATTGCATCCGAAATGCTGTTGGTTCTCATCTTGGCAGGGAGCGCTTGTCTATAATAAATGCTGAGAAAGTCATCTCTCTACTATCCGAATGACCCGAACCGCGCTAATGTTTGTGAGTTCAGGCTTTTTGGAGTCTGAGCCTACTTATCTTTCACAGAGATAGGAGCAGCATCAGCAATTTGCAGGCTTAAATTGTCAAGGAATGTCTGGTTCACATCCTAATGGCTGAAGCGCTGATTGAACTAAAGGGAGTTTCAAAGGCGTTTGGTAAAAATGTCGTACTGGATGCGGTCGATTTAACGATCTACCGTGGAGAAGCCTTAGCAATTATCGGTCCTTCAGGGACAGGCAAATCCACAATCCTACGCCTTATTGCCGGACTGACCGCACCCGACTCCGGGGAAATTTACGTGCAGGGGCAGCGACGGCAAGGGTTGATCGAAGATGCACAAGATCCGATCGGCATTGGGATGGTGTTTCAACAAGCCGCACTCTTTGATTCGCTGACGGTGGATCAAAACGTCGGTTTCTTGCTGTACGAACATTCTCGCCTGTCGCGACGGCGCATTCGAGAACTGGTGGTGAAAAGACTGGAAATGGTAGGTTTGGCAAACGTGAGCGATCGCTACCCGTCCGAATTGTCTGGCGGGATGCGGAAGCGGGTCAGCTTTGCACGAGCAATTATGGCAAATCCAGACAATCCCAGAGATTCGCCTGAAGTGCTGCTTTATGATGAACCAACTGCCGGGCTTGATCCGGTTGCGTCTACCGTGATTGAGGACTTGGTACGCCAGCTTCAGTGCGTTGAAAGTGGCTGTGGCACCTACGTTATGGTGACTCACCAGCAAAGTACGATTCGTCGCACGGCTGACCGAGTTATTTTTCTCTACCAGGGAAACGTACGCTGGGAAGGCACTGTACAAGCCATAGACACAACCGATAACCCCTTAATTCGTCAATTTTTTAGTGGTAACGTCAGTGGACCCATGCAGGTGTTTGGGTGACACGCAAATGAACGCAACCAAAGGCAAGGTAGCAGCGGAGAGGGCATCAGGAATCAGTAGGATCATGACATGCTGATTTCTGGCTCCTAGCTCCTAGTTTCTAGCTCCTGATATGCTCAGCCTAGAACTGCCCTGTCTCTCTACTCAGTGAGGACTCATCATGCGATCGCGAACCGTTCGGGAAGGCTCTGTTGGCTTGTTGCTCCTGCTAGGGCTGGGTTTGTTTGCTGGTCTCATTCTCTGGCTGCGGGGCATCAGTGTTGGCAATCGTAGTTATAAAGTAATCATTGATTTTGCCAATGTAGCAGGCATGGAAGTGGGCACAGCCGTTCGCTATCGTGGGGTAGTGGTGGGCAAAATTACCAAAACGCGACCGGGACCGAATGGGGTCGAGGTCGAGGTCGAAATTTCTCCTGCTGACCTGCTAATTCCCAAAGATGTCACGGTGGAGTCAAACCAATCAGGCTTGCTGGGCAGCACGTCGATCGATATTACTCCCCTCAAGCAGCTAACAGCAGCCGTTGATGCCAAACCGCTGGATACCAAATGCAACACTGACATCATCATCTGCAATAAGTCTCGTCTGGCTGGTCGAGTGGGTGTCAGCGTGGATGAATTAATTCGCTCGTCCATGACATTTGCCAATGCGTACAGTAATCCTGCGTTTGTTGCAGACGTGCAAGCCGTCACGAAAAACAGCGCTCAGGCAGCCGCCGAAATCGCTGCCCTTAGCCGCGAGTTCAAAGGGGTTGCAGTTGTCGTCAAGCAACAAGTTTCCACGCTTTCAGCCTCTAGCCGCAATGTCGATCGCACCGTCACAAAATTGGGGCTGACTGCCGATCAGGTTAATAGCCTTTTAGCCACCAATCGCTCCAACCTGGTGGGCACGTTGGGCAACATCAACGTGATCACAGCGCAACTGCGCACCACGGTAGCGAACCTGAACCCAGTTGTGAGCCAGGTACAGCAAGGACAACTCATTCAAAATCTGGAAACGCTCTCTGCCAACGCCGCTCAAGCCTCTGCCAATTTGCGCGATGTGTCAAACGCCCTTAACAGTCCCTCGAACCTGACGGTGCTACAGCAAACGCTTGATTCTGCCAGAGTCACCTTTCAAAACGTGCAAAAGATCACGTCCGACCTGGATGAACTAACAGGCGATCCAGATTTCCGCACAAACGTACGCAAGCTCGTCAACGGTTTAAGCGGCTTGGTCTCGTCGTCGCAGCAGCTTCAGCAGCAGGCGCAACTGGCACAAATTCTGACCCCGATCGCCGAAACCGCTGCTGCTAAATCAACCCAACCGTCCAGTGGTAGCTTTTCTGCGGCAAACCCACTCAGTCAGATCGTTCCTAAGAAGACGGCGGAGAGCATGGAGAGTAAGGGAGTGGGGGGTAGGGAGTAGGGAGTAGGGAAAACTCCAAACTTCATTCCTCATCCCTCCCTTCTAGCTCCAATCATCTCGCTTACTGCCACGCCCTTTGTAGACTTGAGCTTCGGCATGAATCTGTCGCGTTTTGGCGTTCAGGGTTTCATCAGTCAGGTTCCACTGTTTCAACACCTTGTCTAGATCTGCCTGAATATCGCGCGCGCCAGGAAAACCCCGATAGCGCAGCCGCAAGCGGGCAAGTTCTGCCAGATTGTAATCGGTTGAGGCTTCGGCAAGCAGCGTGTTGACGATCTGACGATCGCGGCTCCAAAGGGGATGTTGTTGGTCTTGCTTTTCAGCCATGATTTAGTGGTTAGTGGTTAGTGGCTAATGATTGTTGGTTGGAGTCTAGAGATAGCAAGCTGTAGGGGATGATTAAACGATGGTACATTGCTCGGCTGAGGATTGCTGCACTAAGTTACAGCCATTTTCCTGTGCGTTCATCACACCCGACACCAGACACCCCGCACCCGTTCTCATAGGACGATGGCTTACCCAATCAATAACGGCTGTA
Organism: Leptolyngbya sp. ES-bin-22; assembly: GCA_014380065.1. Classification (GTDB taxonomy): domain Bacteria; phylum Cyanobacteriota; class Cyanobacteriia; order Leptolyngbyales; family Leptolyngbyaceae; genus Stenomitos. Next base: position 26,525 of record JACMKO010000495.1, read on the forward strand.
GATGAGTCCCAGGTCAACCCGTCAACGGATACGGTTGCGATCGCTTGCTAACTCTGGCTTCCCAAGCGCAGTTGAAATCCCCGGTTTCTCGTGGTGCTTGTTACAGTACATCGGCTTACCCTGCCCGAAACTGGGGATCTGAGAGTAGTTGCACATCGCGTTAAACGCCTAAGCCAGCTTATTTTTGTTTGAAAATCGAATTGTTGCAGTAGACTGGCTGGTAATCTTGATGCAGAGAGCCACCATTACGATCGCAAGCTGCGTCTGAAGGCAGTTTCTGAGGACAGGTGAGCTTTCCTAAGCTTGGGTTTGGGTACGTTGAGTTGTACAGCATGGCTACCTGTGACCAGATGCGGCTGTACGTGTGTTAGAGGAGTGATGAGAAGCTGATGTCTACCGCGTTTCGTTCTGCGTCCCGTTCTCGGCGACCCCCTTCGACTCATCGATCGCCGCTTTATCCAGTGCCAGCCAGACAAAAATCGGTGCGTAGCGTTCCTAAAGACTCTAAGCCCACACTGAGACCAGTACCGCTTCCGACTTCTGGTGCAAAGGCGGTAAGACGATTACCCGCGCCGCGATCGCTGCCCTTGTGGTTAAGGTTGCTTATTCAGGCACAGCGCGGTTCTCTAGTCATTGCGTTCATTTTAGTGACCGCGACACTCATTGTTTACGGCAGCACCGTTTACACACAGCAGCTTTGGAGCAAAGAATACCGCAAGCTAAAAACGCTCCAGCGTAACGAGCGGGAGATGATTGCCACGAGCGCAAGCCTGGAAAATCAACTGGCGCTCCAGGCAGAACGACCGGGTTCAGGGCTAGTGCCGCAAACTCCAGACAGCACGATTTTTCTTCAGCCCGCTCCGCAGCGCCAAACCTCATTGGTAAGCCCCAACGTACCCAACGTTGAAGCATCTCCTAACACACCGTTGGGCTATTAAGAGCTGTCGTTATGGCTAGTCCTCCTCGTTCTCTGTCAACGCAGCGTGCTCGTCGCTTAGCAGTCAGCCACCGCCCCCGACGCGTCGATCGACCCGCTTTAGTCGAGCGCCCTACCTTTCGGCTGGTGTTGGTCTGGGCAGCCCTAGTGGTTGGCTGCGGGCTGCTCTTGCTCAATCTTGTCCGCCTACAAATTGTGCAGGCAAAACAGTTGCAAGCACGGGCGCAAGAGCAACAGATGCTCTATATGCGTCCGTTTACTCCGCGCCGTCAGATCATCGATCGCACGGGTACAGTTTTAGCGTTGGATCGTCCGGTCTATACCTTATTTGCGCATCCCAAGCTGTTTAAAGAGCCGAAACCAGCGATCGCCGAAAAGCTAGCGCCTTTGCTACGGCGATCGGCGGCTGACTTGAGCAAAAAGCTTGACGAAGCTGAAACGGGTATTCGCCTTGAATATGCGCTCTCCGAAAGCACGGCTGACCAAATTACCAACCTGCGCACTGACGGTTTGGAACTCCTCCAAAGTCAACAGCGGCTCTATCCACAGCAGGAAATGGCAGCCGCTGTGTTGGGCTATGTCAACGATGATCACAAAGGTCAGGCTGGCTTAGAGCTAAGCCAGCAGAAGTTGCTGGAGCGGGTGTCGAAGCCAGTGCAACTGCGGCGGATGGGCGATGGTTCGCTGATGCCCGACCAGGTGCCAGGAGGGTTCCTGAACCTGGATGATTGGCAACTGCAACTGACGCTTGATAGCCGCTTGCAGAGGGTCGCGATCGCCGCCTTACAGCAGCAGGTGAAAAAATTCAGCGCCAAACGGGGAGCGGTGATCGTGATGGATGTCCACGATGGTTCTCTACTAACACTGGCAGCCACACCGTCTTACGACCCCAATCAGTATTTCAAATATTCGCTCGATCGCTTCAAAAATTGGGCGCTGTCTGACTTATACGAACCCGGCTCGACGTTTAAGCCGCTGAATGTCGCGATCGCTCTGGAAACGGGTTCGGTTAAACCAGAGAGTGCTTTTTATGACGAAGGGCAGATTCAGGTTGGCGGTTGGCCCATCCAAAACTTTGACTATTCCACCTCAGGCGGCAGAGGACGCATCACCCTCACTGAAATTCTGGAGTACTCCAGCAACGTGGGTATGGTGCATGTGGTGCAGCAGATCAAACCCAGCGTTTATTACACTTGGCTCAAGCGCCTTGGTATCGGCGATCCGGTTGGCATTGACCTCCCATCCGAAGCAACGGGTCAGTTCAAAACTCAGAAGACCTTCCTCGAATCGGCGATCGAGCGTGCAACAACTGCTTTTGGGCAGGGCTTTTCGCTTACCCCCATTCACTTGGCGCAACTTCATGCCGTGTTGGCAAACGGTGGCAAGCTCGTCACACCTCACGTCGTTCGCGGACTGTTCGACAGCAAGGAACAACCCTACTGGCAACCCAGCCTTCCTTCACCCCGTCCGGTCTTCTCTAAAGCAACTACTCAAGCGGTGCTATCAATGATGGAAACTGTGGTCAGCAAAGGAACGGGCAAGAGTGCCCAGATTCCGGGCTATCGCATTGCCGGTAAAACTGGCACTGCCCAAAAAGCAAATCCTAACGGTGGCTACTTTGATCACGCCAAGATCACTAGCTTTGTGGGCATCTTTCCCGTCGAGGCTCCCCGCTATGTGGTCGTTGCTGTGGTGGATGAACCTCAAGGTGGCGATGCGTTCGGCTCAACGGTTGCTGCCCCTGTCGTCAAGGCTGTTATGGAGGCACTCATCAGTCTGGAGAAAATGCCGCCCAGCCCGGTAGAACCAAGTGCAAAAGCTGTGGAAGCGACGGGGCGATAGAGAGGAGTGAGGAGTGAAGGGACGTTTTTAGTTTTGGGTAGAATCAAACATCGATCGCTCAATGATCGTATACAACGGAATTGTTAGGCTGCTCAAGTGCCTCTAAGAGTTTTTGTATCCGCCCAACCATAAGCTACCTCAAGCAACAGTTTTCCGCCGATTTCAAGCTCTTTCTCATGAACCGGATGACCTCCAAGTGCAGCATAAAATTGACATGCGGGATTGTCAGCCAAGACCCACACCAGCATAGAATTGAGGCCAGACAGATGAAGTCTTTCGGCAACCGTTCTTGCTAGCACGCGCCCGATGCCCTTACTTTGATAGTTTTGCAGGATGTCGATCGCCATCAGCTCGCCTTTATACACTGGATCACTAGTACGCTCTACTCCTCCATTCGCAAAACCGATAATCTCACCAGGTTCTTCCTCAGCAACGTAAGTAAAGTGGCTATCGTCCGGAGTGCGGTTCAAAATCTGATACCAGCCGTTCGCTCTCTGCTCATAAGATAAATGCGTCAAATGTTCATCTGGCACGATGCCTCGATCGGTTGTTCGCCAAGTATCTACGTGAACCCTGGAAAGGGCAGGTATATCGTCGTGTGTTGCTTCTCTTACAATCGTAGGTAGCTTTGCCCCAGAGCCTTCATTCTTCATCGCTTCCACCTTTCATCACGCGCAGAAACTCTAACGGTAGACCGTCTGTATCAG
>JACMKO010000496.1 GCA_014380065.1 Leptolyngbya sp. ES-bin-22
ACTATCGGGGGCAATCTGCTGAAACTCCTTGTCCAGAAACTCTGGTGGCTTTTTCCAGTCAAGCAAGCGATGCAACGCAGGGAAGAAAAACGCGATCGCCTCTGGGAAGTATTGGCGCAAAATCTCTTTCCAGGGGGAATCCTGGTCTATCCGAGCATCCATGGACAAGCAGAGCGGTTAAAATGATGCGATCGTACGTGGGAATCTAGATCTTATTTAAGCCGCATTCCTTGGGATAGTGGACTAAATAACCTGCAAAAGTCGATATTATTGAATCTCCGTTCCTTAGAGAGCGCCCATGAGCGTTGAATATACCAACCGCAGAGGTAGAAAACACTACCTTCACGAAGGGAAAACCAAGACGGGTAAGCCCAAGTATTTCTTCTCTATGAAGACTGAAGGCACGCTGGTCAACGCCATCCCTGACGGTTATGAAATTTATGAGCATCCCAGTGCTCAGGTCTTTTTACGGAAGATTCTGTCTCAGATTATTACGCCGGAAGAGGTTGCGATCGTCCGCGAGGGCGTGAAAAAAGCTGCCAAACTTGACTACTTCATCGTGGATGTGAAAGACAAACAGATTGTGGTTTATCTGTGTGACCAGGATGTGGATACCTTGATGGAATTTGCCTCCTTTGCCCACGGCAAAGATTCAGCCAGAGCAAGAGAAGCGCTGATTCAGTCTCTCACCTACTCGCCCATGATGCGGTTTGTGCTGGAGGATGCCCAAACTAGAGCCTTTGTGGTGGAACGCTGGTGTTTTCTGGGGTCAGTGGATGATTGGATTGCCCTTGATGCTTCCGCCGATCTAAAAGCGCTGGTTAAAAAATACGGTTTCCATCTAGGCAAAGAGTCGTTCTACGATTTAATACCGTAAGGGTAAATAGTGTCAGGTCTTAGTGGAACGCTAGTCAGCTAGGAGTTGACGTGCAATCTGATTATGTTTCTCAACCAAAGTGGGTAGTTCAATGGTGGTTAATTGTCCCCGATCGACCACTTTCTTGCCATTGATAAAGCTGTAATCCACCGTATCCACCTGACAGAAAATCAGTGCCGCAACAATGTCGTGATGGGCACCAGAAAATTGGTGACGATCGACGTTAACGGCGATAAAATCAGCGGACATGCCAGGGGCGATCGCGCCAATATCGTCTCGACCCAGGACTCTTGCACCTCCTAGCGTAGCAACTTCGAGAATGTCTCGCGCCGACATCACAGTGGGGTCACAGTCACGCACCCGCGCCATTAGAAACGCCATTCGCGCTTCTTGTAGTAGATTGCTGGTGTCATTAGACGCAGAGCCATCAACCCCAATGCCCACAGGTACATTTGCCTTCAGCATCTTGCGGATGGGAGCCATGCCACTGGCGAGGCGCATATTGCTACAGGGACAGTGAGCCACACCTGTTCCCGTTCTGCCAAACTTGGCGATCGAGTCATCGCTGAGCTGCACACAATGGGCGTGCCACACATCCTCACCGAGCCAGCCCACCGATTCGGCAAAGTCACCGGGAATCATGCCAAAGGTTTCCAGGCTGTAGGTCACATCTGATTTGTTTTCTGCTAGATGCGTATGTAGCCGTACACCAGGATACGATCGCGCCAACTTTGCCGATTCGCGCATGAGATCGGGCGAGACGCTAAACGGCGAACAGGGGGCTAACGTCATTCGCAGCATGGCATGACGGTCATTGTCGTGATACTGCTCAATCAACCGCTGGGAATCTTTGAGAATGTCGGCTTCTTTTTCCACAACAGCATCAGGCGGCAACCCACCCAGACTTTCACCCACGCTCATGCTGCCGCGACTGGCGTGAAACCGTAAGCCGATCGCCCGAATCGCCTCAATTTCATCATCCAGCGTGCAGTCGTTGGGATAGATATAGAGGTGATCGCTGGCAGTCGTGCACCCGGAGAGCATTAGCTCCGCCGCTGCCATTTGAGCGCTGATGTAAATGCCTTCTGCTGTGAGCTTTGCCCAAATGGGATACAGCGTTTGCAGCCAGGTAAACAACGTACAGTCTTGCGCTGCTGGAATTACCCGCGTCAGGGTTTGGTAAAAGTGATGGTGCGTGTTCACCAATCCTGGCAACACCACGTGTCGATCGTGCAGATCCAGCACCTCATCGGCAGTTTGCGGTAGCTCGTCTGTGGTGCCGACTTGCTCGATCACGTTGTCGCGCACGAAGATTGCCGCATGACGAAGCTCCCGTCGCGTGGCATCCATCGTGATCAGAGTATGAATGTTTTTAACCAGCAGTGTAGGCATGAGCGTTTAGCGATTCGGCGAGATGCAGTGTAGCGAAGAGACCGACACGGGTACTGTAACCTGAGATGCCTTATCTCAGATTCAACGGGTCGATTGATCAGGCAATCAGATCGCTCAACGGCTTAGGATCGCAGATTTAATCAGGTGTACTTTCTGTAGGGACGTTACATGCAACGTCCCTACAGAAGAGAAGTGGTTCAGGTTAATTACGATCCTTCGTGCGATCGCTCGACCGTCTTCCAAAAGTCGTAGTGTACGGCAACGATCGCCGCCTCAACCTCTGGAATGGGTCCCCAAACTTTGATCGGTTTCTGACCGCGATCAAACACCTCACGACACGGCAGCTTTAACGTTGGGTTCTGCTCATCGCTACTTGTTAGCTCAAGCAGGCGTGTTTCAGCGATGCCATACACCAGGCGACCAATATTTGCCCAGTACTGCGTGCCCGCACACATGGCGCAGGGTTCAGCCGTCGTGTAAAGTGTGCAGTCCCAGAGATACTCTGGTGAAAAATTGAGCCATGCCGTGCGAATAAGCACCGCTTCTGCATGATTAACCGTATCCACATTGCCCTGTTCCAGCAGCACCGTTTCGCGATCGGGTGCCACCAGAATCGCCCCAAACGGATGATGACCAAATTTACGGGCACGTATGGCAATCTGATTTGCCCGCTGCAAATGCTGGATCATCTGCGCATGGGTTGGATCAGGACTCACCGCAACGGGCCGCCCAGAATCGTTTTCGCAATCCCGTCGATCGTCTCCGTGCCATCGTCGTATTTCATTTCCTCGTACCACTTTTGGGTTTTTTCGGGGTCTTTGCCGTGGATCATGTCGGCACGTTTACGAGCGCGAGTGATAATATCCGCAACGCGATCTTTGCGCTCGGCTTCGTAACGTTTGAGGGCATCGGCGACGCTAAGGTTGGTAGTTTTCAGATAGTTGGTTAGCACGAACGCATCCTCGATCGCCTGACTGCCACCTTGTCCTAAATCAGGTGCCGTACCGTGCCCAGAATCGCCCAGGAGCGCCACGCGACCACGCACTAACGTTTCCAGCGGTTCAATATCGTGGATCAACACACGATTGGTTTTGTCAGGTTCCAGGCACTGAATCAACGCTTGAACGGGTGCCGCCCAGCCTGCAAAAAAGTGCTCTAGCTCGGCACGAATTTCACCTGCGTCCTGAGCTTGCTCCTTGGACATGGGTACGTCGAAAAAGAAGTAGAAGCGATCGTCTGCGATCGGCATGAGTGAGGCGCGTTTGTGTTCACCCACGTAAATCACCCAGCTTGTTTTGGGCGCGAGAGCCTCTGTTGCAGGCACTAACCCATTCCAGTTGACGTAACCAACATAGCGGCGATCGAGCGGTTGCCCCAGCACGTATGGACGCAAGATGGAATGGGTACCATCTGCCGCAACAAGCACATCGCCCGTTGCCTTGCTGCCGTCTTCAAAGAGAGCGGTCACACTAGCCGCATCTTGTTCGACTCCAATGCATTTCGCGCCCAGTCGCACGTTTTCTGTACCAAACGCTTGCAGTAGCATTTGCTGAAGTTCGGTGCGGGCAACTGGATACGGGCGCTGTCCGACCTGTTCAATTAAAGGCAAGAGACTAAAGTCGTTCAGGTTTTCGCCCGTGTGGCTGTAGTACGCCATGCGATCCATCTGCCCGCCAATGCTGGCAATCTCTTTAGCTAAACCAAGCCGATTGAGGACTTTCACTCCATTCGACCAGAGAGAAATTGCCGCTCCCGCTGGACGCAGTTCATTGACGCGATCGTAGATTTCGACGGTGTAGCCTGCTTGCTGCAAGGCAATGCCTGTAGTTAAGCCGCCCATCCCGGCTCCAATCACAATGACCTTCAGGTGATCCATAACGCGCTCCTCTGAATGCTGCCGAATTTTGGTGCCGCTGGCATCGAATGCCTCTGAAAAATCTGAATCTTTTGATACCAAATTCACCAGCCCGACAAGGCGTTTCTAGCCTTGTCGGCTTACTTTAAAGCTGAAGCCTTTAAAACTACTGGTTTAAATGTAAGCACTGATCACGTCGCCATCCCAGCACACATTAGCGCAAAGAATGGTTACGAGACGCAACATTGGCTACCTGCGCACTTCAACGTGCTACGCGCAAACCACTTTATATTAGGAGCATTTTATGAAACCTCAATGGCAAGCTTATAAGGAACTAGAACTCATTCCGGTCTCCGCCACAGAGCCGAAAGTGAATCGGCTCATGAACACGCTGTTGCTAAGTCAGCTTTGGCGATCGCTGCTCAATACCCTGGCACAAGAGCACTTTCACGGTCAGCGACGGGATTATTTTGAGCGCTGTTGGAGATCGACTATGCTGATCCATACACCACAAAGCATTTAGACCCACTCAGAAAGCTGCTCACGCTCATGAACTAGAGTGCCTCATTGAGCGATTGAGAAACGGAGACTGGACGAATGAAGCTCCGTTTGCACTCATTTTGCGTTGCAGCCACGTCGACAAAAAATTAGGCGAAAAAGCCGAAAACTGCCACCATCAAGCCGTAGCCAATCAAGACAAGTAAGATGCCAATCAGGTTAAGCTTTGGTTCTCTTTGCTGTGGTTTCAACCAAAAGTTAAGTAGCCACGTGACCGACGGCATCACTACCCATGTCAACAGAGAGCAACTAACTAGATTGTTCACGAACATCTGATACGGCAGCGCCCAAGCCTCCATCAAACGCAGTTTGGCAAACAGCAGCGTTTCCACCATCACGGTCGGGTAAAGCCCAAACAGCACCGCAAAGTTCTGTTTCC
>JACMKO010000497.1 GCA_014380065.1 Leptolyngbya sp. ES-bin-22
GCGATGCCGTGCGCCACACCGACGCATCGCCCTTGATTGAGCTGCCCGATGGCACCCGCTATCACTACGGCGCACAGGCGTACAAATATCGTCGTCAGCAGCAAACAGTCGTTGAGAACAAGGTTGAACTATCCCGCTTGCATCTCTATGCCTGCCTGGAACCCCGTGAAGGCGAGACAGAGTTTGCGATCGACATCCATGCCTCCACGCCCGAACCCGCTAAGAATGAAGACGCGATCCGACAACATTTGTTAGGAATGCATGAGTTCAAGCGCAACGGGCTGGAGTATCGCGTTCTGGTCGAGCGCGTTGAAGTCGAACGGGAAGGCATGGGTGCCTATCATTACGCCCAACGCTTAGGGTTAATTCCCGATACTGGCTACACGATCGTCGTAGACATTGGTGGCGGCACCTGGCTCACTCGCCTAGTCGATGCTGAGGGTGACGTGATTGACGAAAACGTGATGGATCGAGGCGGTGCCTATGAACTCGCGGCTTCCATTAGCTTCGATCGTCGCTTAACCGATATCCTGGGTACCACCGCCGATCCCAGCCTGATTATGGACGGGTTCCGCACCGGACATCTTTATGCAGACACCGAGCTAACCTGGCAACCCTGGCTGGAAGAGCACCTCGACCCCTGGTTTAAGGGCATCTTTCAAACAGTGAGAGCGCAATACACCCCTTACATGGCGCGAGTGACTCGCTTTTTGGTCACGGGCGGCAGTTCTCACCTCATTTCAGAACGGCTAGCAGGACGCAGGCTGTTTGCCGTCATGACTGATCCTCAATTTGCGAACGTTCGTGGCTTATTTCCTGTTGTAAATGGAGCACAGCTATGTATGACAACAAAGTAAGGCTCAGCCAGGATGTGCTGGAAAAAGCCAGCATGATTGCGTCTGAATGGGGCTTGAAAAATGCTCGTGCTGCTGTAGAAGCCGTTTTTCGCAGGTATGCTGATGAGTATCTAGATGGCACGGGACGCACGCCTCAATGGGCAACGCATGAGGCAATGCCCACAGGCATATTTGCAATGCCGAGTCGATCGCCCTCGTCTAACTGCGAAGCGCTCGACGAGTTGGATGATTTGCTGGGGCTGTAGGTGTAGTTGAGAAGGGCAGAGGCAACCTCATCAAAAGTCTAGGCGTGATAGTTAAGTCCACAGGGGCATTACACGTAACGTCCCTGTGGACGATAGATGGGTGTTAGATAAATTTGGAGCAGTGGTTCAACCCACATTTCTGGTGATTGCCCAACCTTTCACATTGCACAGTGCGGCTAGGATAGGCGTATTTTCTGTTTCAACAGGAGCCACGTCGCCAGGGAATTTATGGTTAATTTTCGAGATGCTGAGTCTGCCGATCGTAATCAGCCAGTTGCGGTTGACATTGCCCTGGAACAAGATGATGCGTTAGTCACTGCAACCCTACGATCGCATCCGCTCAGTCACTGGGCATCCCCGCCAGAGCCAATCAGCCAGATTCTGGATGCTCCTGCTACGCCAGCCGTGTTGATTTCACCAGACAGTCAATGGCTGGTGGAGCTTGAACAACCTGCTTTAACGACGATCGTGGAACTGGCGGAACCCGTGATTGCCGTTGCGGGCTTTCGTCTCAATCCCAGGCTGAGCAGTCCTGCACGTCACCACACCTACCGGAGGATGCGGCTGCGGACGATTCCGACAGGCACAAACAGGGCAATTGCGCTACCAGATGACGCTCGGATCAGTTATGTGCGTTGGTCGCCCGATGGACAGAACCTTGCATTTGCGTTGACGAAAGCCACGGGACTGGAACTGTGGGTCATGGCGCTAGCTGATGGCATACCCCATCGGCTCACCGACCCCATTTTGAACGCCACGTTTGGCACGCCGTATCGCTGGCTTTCGGACGGGGCGCTGCTGTGCAAGTTTATCCCCGCCGATCGGGGTGAACCGCCCGTAAAACCATCCGTGCCAGCGGGACCCATCATCCAAGAAAACCTGGGACGCAAAACTGCTAGCCGCACATATACCAACCTGCTGCAAAATCCCTATGATGAGCACCTGTTTGAGTATTACATCACCTCAACGTTGAGTTGCGTCACGCTAGATGGACAGTATAAGCGCCTGAGTGCGCCCTGTCTCATTGATGAAGCCACACCATCACCCGATGGTAAGTACATTCTGCTGACGACGCTGCATCGTCCATTTTCTTACCAGCTACCGAGTTCGTACTTTCCGCAGCGGATTCAGATCTTGGATGCAGGCGGTCATGTCCTGTACGAGCTGGCAGATTTGCCGTTAGCAGACAATATCTCAACCAAATTTGATGCGGTCGCTGTAGGACCGAGACGGACAGGCTGGCGTAGCGATCGCCCCGCCACTCTCTATTGGGTGGAAGCACTAGACGACGGCGATCCCGAAACTGACGCGCCGTATCGCGATGCCTTGTACGCACTGGAAGCGCCATTTACAGATGCGCCCAAAGTATTGTGGCGATCGCAGTATCGCTTTAGACGAGTGCGTTGGGGACGGGATCATGTGGCGCTGGTGTGGGAGCAGTGGCATGACACTCGTCAGATCAGGCTATGGAAAATTGACCCAGCTCAGCCAGAAACAACGCCTCAACTCCTGGTCGAACGCAGCTACGACGATCACTACAGCGATCCCGGTATGCCGTTGACAGTGCCAGGACAGTTCAAGCGGCATGTGTTGCAGTTCACACCCGATGGTAACAACCTTTACTTCAGCGGTCGGGGAGCCTCGCCAGCGGGTGTTTATCCCTTCCTCGATCGCCTGAATCTTATGACCGCAACCACCGAGCGCCTGTGGCAATGTCAGTCGCCCTACTTCGAGTCGGTGGTCAAACTGCTCGACGATCATGCCCAACAGATGATCACCATGCGCCAAGCTCAGACTGAGCCGCCCAACTTTTTCTTGGTGACACGATCGACGGAGGAAGCTGTTTCGCTCACAGATTATCCCGATCGAGCGCCTCAGTTTGCGAGCATCCACAAAGAGGTCGTGCGGTATCAACGGGCAGATGGTGTGCAGCTATCCGCTAAGCTTTATCTGCCAGCAGGCTATAATCCGGCACTGGATGGCGCACTGCCTATGCTCTTCTGGATTTATCCGGAGGAGTTTAAGAGCCGCGATTTAGCAGGTCAGGTGACAACAGCCGCGCACGTCTTCAGCCGACCAGGAGGCACGTCCGTTTTATTTTTGCTCACGCAGGGCTATGCGGTCTTGGACAATCCCAGCCTGCCCATCATTGGTGAAGGGGATGCTGAACCTAACGATACCTACGTTGACCAGCTACTAGCAGGCATTCAGGCGGCGATCGAGTATGTCGTCGCTCGTGGCGTGGCTGACCGTAACAGGCTTGCGATCGGGGGGCATTCCTACGGCGCGTTTACAACTGCCAATGTCCTGGCGCACAGCAACTTGTTTCGCGCTGGCATTGCACGCAGCGGTGCGTATAACCGGACGCTCACACCCTTCGGTTTTCAGGGCGAACAGCGTCACTTTTGGGAAGCCGCAGACACCTACATGCATCTATCCCCCTTTACCCATGTGGGTAAAATCACTACACCGCTGCTGCTGATCCACGGGGCTGATGACAGCAATGCAGGCACCTATCCCTTGCAAACCGAACGGTTTTACGAAGCCTTGAAAGGGTTGGGCGCAACCGTGCGGCAGGTGATGCTGCCTCTGGAAGACCACGGCTACCGCTCACGTGAAGCGATCGGGCATGTGCTGTGGGAAATGGTGCAATGGTGCGATCGCTATCTTAAGGGGGCGTAGGCGTGTGGACAGGGCAAACGGTAAAAGGGTCTGAAGCTAGAACACCTTTATCCCTCATCCCTTTCTCACTTTCCATCGATCGATGGAACCAACACTCTTAGATAGGGTACTATTGTATTTCTGTGGGTTTTTAAAGCTTAGAAAGATTGTGGCAAAGGAAAGGCTATGGCGAAGCGCGTACAGTTAGTTCTTAGTAAAGATGTGAGCAAGTTAGGTAAACTGGGCGATCTCGTCGAGGTGGCTCCTGGTTATGCTCGCAATTATTTGATCCCTCAGGGGCTTGGGGCACGTACCACCCCTGGTCTTTTGAAGCAGGTCGAGCGGCGTAAAGAGTTAGAGCGGCAGCGGTTGCTAGAAGAAAAGCAGCAGGCGGAAACGATTAGAAAAGCGCTGGAAACGGTGGGACGCTACGCGATCGCCAAGCAAGCAGGCGAAAAAGACGCAATTTTTGGTACGGTCACCAACCAGGACGTGGCAGATGCCATCCTGGAGGCAACCAAACAGGAAATCGATCGTCGTGGCATTACGCTGCCTGAGATTAACCAGCTTGGTTCCTACAAGGCAGAGATCAAGCTGCATCCTGACGTGACGGCAACGATCGAAATTCAAGTTGTCGCCAGTTAAGACATGGACGATCAATCACTCCTCCAGGTTGGGTTAAAACGAAACCCAACCTGGAAATCTCAGGTGGCATTACTTCTCGATTTGAAGGGACGGTAAAAACGGCGAAGGGAACTGAGAAGCCCTTGTCGTTACGTAATTGTTTGAGTA
>JACMKO010000498.1 GCA_014380065.1 Leptolyngbya sp. ES-bin-22
ATTGCTTTCACTTGCTCATCAGTAGGTGGCGGTACGTCTGTCTTAGCAATGCCAATCAAGCTTGCGGCTAAACCCTTCGGCTTCACCGTTGGCTGAACCTTTGGTTGAAGCGATCGCAGTAAGGTATTGATTAACTGCCAGCGTTCACTCGTGGGAAGTTGTATAGCTTGCTCTTGAAATTCATGAAACGTCATAACAACTCTCTCTGGAAAGAAGCTTTAAGGTGTTGGAATTCGTCGTTCAGTCTCCTTATTTCAGATTTTAGCGGCTAACAATAAGGAGCGGGATGGCAGAGGAAACCTAAAGCGGAGCGATCGCACCCAAAAGTACGATCGCTTCACTAACAACTAAAAACCAACAACTAATTACCGAGATACCGTCGTCATCCCTTGAGCATGATACCGATCGCCAGCGGCAACTCCTTTAGGAGCAACGGCTTCAATCTGGCTTAGCTCGTCGGGTGTCAGCGTAATTTCCGTTGCGCCAACGTTTTCCTCCAGGTATTTACGGCGTTTGGTACCGGGGATCGGTACGATGTCGTCGCCTTGCGCCAGCAACCAGGCAAGGGCAAGTTGGCTGGGAGTGACGCCTTTTGCAGTGGCGATCGCCTTCACCTTATCCACCAGTTCCAGGTTTTTGTAGAAGTTCTCGCCCTGAAAGCGCGGCGACTGGCGGCGATAGTCATCAGCGGGCAAAGCGTCTGGACTGGTGAACTGTCCTGATAAGAAGCCACGACCGAGGGGGCTGTAAGGCACAAAGCCAATGCCTAATTCCCGAATCGTTGGCAGAATGTCGTCTTCTGGGTCACGGCTCCAGAGGGAATATTCGGTTTGCAGTGCCGAAATCGGATGGACGGCATGTGCCCGTCGAATGGTGGCTGGTGCGGCTTCCGATAGTCCCAAATAGCGAACTTTGCCCTGCTGCACAAGTTCAGCCATTGCGCCGACTGTATCTTCAATGGGCACCGTCGTATCGACCCGATGCTGATAGTAAAGGTCGATGACATCCACTCCCAGGCGCTTCAGTGAGGCATCGCAAGCTTGGCGGACGTAATCAGGATGACCGTTCACACCTTTCCAACCGCCTTCTTCAGTGCGGACGTTGCCAAACTTAGTTGCCAGCATGACCCGATCGCGGTGGTCTTTAATTGCCTCGCCGACTAGCTTCTCGTTGGTAAAGGGACCATACATATCAGCGGTGTCAAGGAAGGTCACGCCAAGTTCGAGGGCGCGATGGAGGGTGGCGATCGACTCCTCTTCATCGCGTCCCGCGTAGAACTCAGACATGCCCATGCAGCCGAGTCCCAGTGCCGAAACGACCAATCCTTGATTGCCCAGTTTTCTCGTTTTCATGTTTTTCGTTGTCATGAGAGCGCCTCCTGTTTGTGGTCTGTGGTTACTGTGGTCTCAAGCGACGCGATCGCTTGAGACACCATTTGCAGAGGGTACTCGCAACGCCTCTGACACTTCACGGTCATCAATCTCTGCTAACGTTCAAGGCATGACTTGTGGAACTTCACCCGTGAATAAGCTACTGATCGGCATTGGCATGTTCGTTGGCTCAACGATCGGTAGCTATGTTCCAGTTCTTTGGGGCTGCAGCATGCTCTCATTCATCTCTATCCTCTTTAGCTTTATTGGCGGCATTGTCGGGATTTGGCTAGGCTATCAGGTGTCGAAATATTTGGGGTTTAGCTAAACTAGCTGACGGGCTGCACGTTCAGATGCGTTAACCCTTGCTCATAAACCAATGCCAGCCTCGCAACTCAGACAACTCAGTTCGGAGATTAGACGACTCAGCTCAAAACTTGGATCACTCAGCTCTGAACTCAGATGACTTAGCTCTGAACTTGGGTGACTCAGTTCTGAACTTGGACGACTTAGCTCTAAACTCAGATGACCTATCTCAGAACTTGGACGACCTACCTCAGAACTTAGATGACCCATCTCGGAACTCAGACGACTCATCTCGGAACTCAGACGACTAAGCTCTGAGCTTGAATGACCTACCTCAGAACTCTGACTCAGCTTTAAACTCAAATAACGAGTTTCTGAAGGCGACGATTGCGGGTTCTACTCAACTATTGGGGTATAAAGCTCGAAGGTTAAAGCTTTAGGCAGTGAGGCGAGGGATCGCAGCAGTAGAGCGGGCAATGCCTACCCTACAGAATCGATTACCGCTCTTGCTCGGTGGGACGAATCAGCATTTCGTTGACGTTTACATGTGGCGGTTGCGTCACGGCATAGACGATCGCCGCTGCAATGTCCTCACTGTCCAGATTTTTGACTGAGCCGTAAAAGCTGGCGGTGGTTTCTTTCGCTTTTGGGTCAGTTACATGCTGCGGCAGTTCTGTTGCGACAAGTCCCGGCTCGATAATCGTGACGCGAATATTATTCTTATAAACCTCTTTGCGAAGCGATTCAGAAAACGCGCCAACTGCCCATTTGCTGGCGTTGTACACTCCCGATCCAGCATTAGCAACGCGACCTGCAACCGAGGAAATGTTGACGATATGACCGTCGCCCTGTGCTTTCATCAGCGGCAACACTTTATGCGTCGCGTACATTAGCCCCAGCACGTTGAGGTTGATCATCCGTCGCCAGTCTTCGGTGTTGGCACCATCAATCATGCCGAGCAGCATTACGCCCGCATTGTTGACGAGAATATCGACCCTGCCAAATTCTGCCTGCGTCTTTTGCACCATCACGTTGATCTGCTCCTCATCAGAGACATCCGCCGTGATCGACAACACCTGTCCGCCGCTTTCGGTGATCCGCTTTGCCAGCGTCGCTAGTCGATCGCTCCTTCGAGCCACGATCGCCACGGTTGCCCCTTCAGCCGCCAGCGCGATCGCCGTTGCTTCTCCAATACCGGACGACGCACCTGTGACGATCGCCACTTTTCCAGCCAATTTTCCACCCATGTCCCAGATCTCCTGCCTTACTTGAGTCGTTGCTTCGAGTTGCCATCAACGGTCGATCGTGGTTGAGTGCAGCCGCTCATACATCCCGCGCTTGGAAGACTTCCTTCGCTGCTGTAATGCCATTCAGCGCTGCCGGAAAGCCTGCATAGACCGCCATTTGTACAATGACCTCTACGACTTCCTCACGAGTGCAGCCCACATTGAGCGCCCCGTGAATGTGTACCTTAAGCTGCGGCTGAGCATTACCCAATGCTGTAAGCGCCGCTACAGTCGCAAGTTCGCGTGACTTCAAATCCAGCCCTGGACGGGAGTAAATGTCGCCGAAGGCAAATTCAATGATGTAGCGTCCGAGGTCTGGCGCAATGTCTTGCAGGCTGGCAATCACCTTCTCGCCTGCATCCCCGTCAATTTCTTTCAGCTTGTCCCAACCTTGCGTGTAGCGATTCTGACCAGGCTGTAGTGTCTGCATACTCCACTTTCCTTAACTTTTACGTCAACGTTAGATTTAGAGCAAAAAAATTGCTGCCCCAAAAATGCTTAACTCTCTGTGCGTGCATTGATCCATTGCTGGATGCGATCGATGTTGGCTTGTAATTCCGATCGAAATTGGTGCAACGATTCAATTTTGTCATCTGCCTCTCGGAGATGCGCTTTGAGAATTTCAACAATTTTCCGCTTTCCCTGTACTCCAGTGGGGTCTTCAGAATAAAGCGGCAGCACAACAGCGATTTCCTCCAGGCTCAAGCCCAACGCTTTGTAGCTATTGATTTTTTGCAAAATGGCTAATTCCACGTCGGTGTAGTACCGAAACCCGGCACCTTCCCGTTCGCTGGGACCAAGCAATCCCAAGCTTTCGTAGTAGCGAACCGTGCGAGGAGTCACACCCGCCCGTTCCGCAAATTCACCAATCCGCATGCGCTCATTCACGCTTTACTTATAGCGCAACTTTAACGTTAACGTCAAGTTCATCTGGTGATTTAACGTGCCATTCACTTGCTTGCCGTTTTCTATCTTTAGGTAGGGCTAAAAGTAGTGTTGAACCTGTTACGTTCGGTAGATGAGTCTATCTTCAGCCATACATCGCAGGCTGTAGATTTGGGGTCAGTCTTTATAATGTCTAGTCAATGGCTCCGTCCAGTCCTAATTTACCTAACTTAGAAGTTATTGAGGTGCAGTTGCTCTTAGAGGGCGTGTATCGTTATTACGGCTACGACTTCCGAGATTATGCGCCGTCCTCACTGATGCGTCGTATTCGCAAAATTGTCGCATCGGAAGCATTGCCAACCATTTCCGCGTTGCAAGATCGTCTTTTGCATGATCCTGCTTGCTTGGAGCGGTTTCTCTTAGGGCTTACGGTCAACGTCACCTCTATGTTTCGTGACCCTAGCTTTTTTTTGACTTTTAGAGAAAAGATTGTGCCGCTGCTAAGAACTTACCCGTTTATTCGCCTCTGGCACGCGGGCTGCTCGACTGGACAAGAGGTTTATGCGATGGCAATCTTGCTGCAAGAAGAAGGGCTATATCATCGCTGTCGCCTCTATGCAACCGATACTAACGAGCTGGTTTTACAAAAGGCGAAACAAGGCATTTACCCGATCGAGCTAATGCAGGAATACACACAGCTTTATTTAAAGGCAGGCGGCAGGCGATCGTTTTCGGAATACTACACGGCTGGATATGGTAACGCAATTTTTCGTGCGTCCTTAAAAGAAAACATAGTCTTTTCACCACACAATTTGGCAACCGATCGTTCCTTTAACGAGTTCAACGTCATCCTTTGCCGTAACGTCTTGATTTATTTCAACCGCACGCTACAACAACGGGTGCAGCAACTGTTTTACGATAGTCTTTGCTCGTTTGGCATTTTAGGGTTGGGACGACGAGAATCGTTGAAGCTCTCACCTTACGAAGAACGTTACGAAGAGATTGTCAAGGGAGAGCGGCTCTATCGGAGGCTCGATTGATGCGCTTTGAACTGGTCGTCATCGGCACCTCGCTGGGGGGCTTTTCGGCGCTCAAGGTGCTGCTGAGTGGGTTGAAAAAGCCGTTTCCGCTGGCGATCGCGATCGTGCAGCATCGCCACAAGGAGTCTGGCAGTTTGATGAGTGGTTACATGCAGCAATACACAACGCTACCCGTGCATGAAGCGGAAGACAAAGACGAACTGCTGCCAGGACATGTCTATTTAGCGCCAGCAGATTATCATTTGCTTGTAGAACAAGGCTATGTAACCCTTTCGGTGGATGAGCCAGTCTGCTTTGCGCGCCCCTCAATCGATGTGCTGTTTGAATCAGCCGCCGATACGTACGCCGATCGCGCGATTGGTATCATTTTAACGGGGGCAAACCGTGATGGCACGCAAGGGCTGGCACGTATCAAAGCCTGTGGCGGAGTGGCAATTGTGCAAGATCCGGCAACGGCTGAAATTGGGATGATGCCTCAGCTTGCGATCGCCACCACAAATGTTGATGCGATTTTACCGCTTCCAGACATTGCGCCTTATTTAGTCAATCTGTTGTCCCGTGTGCGGAGTTAATGCTATGACGTTGCCGTCTCAAGTCAACATCCTACTGGTTGATGACCATCCAGAGAATTTGCTGGCGCTGGAAGCAATTCTGGGCAATCTGGATGTAAATTTGGTGCGGGCAAATTCTGGTCAAGAAGCGTTGCGATGTCTGTTGAATCAGGATTTTGCAGTGATTTTGCTGGATGTGCAAATGCCGATCATGGATGGCTTTGAAACGGCAACTCTGATCCGCAATCGGGAGCGATCGCGCCAAACTCCGATCATTTTTCTCACTGCCTTTAGCACCAGTGAACAGTTAATGTTCAAAGGCTATGCGCTGGGCGCAGTCGATTATCTCCTCAAGCCGATCGACGCCAGTATTCTGACCTCTAAAGTCATGGTCTTTGTCGATCTATTTAAGAAAACCGAAGCGGTAAAGGCTCAAGCAGCCCAGCTTGCCGCCATTAACGCCGAACTGAGCGACAGTGAAGAACGGTTTCGGTCTCTCAGCGTCTACGCGCCTGTAGGCATCTTTATGAACGATACAACGGGCGCTTGCACCTACACCAATCCCTGCCTCCAGGCGATCGGTGACTTTACGCTAGCAGAAGGTTTGGGCGCTGGTTGGGTACAGCGCGTTCATCCGGACGATCGCCATCGGGTTGTCGGTGAGTGGCAGGCGTACACCAGCGGACAAGCCTCTACGTTTGCGATGGAATATCGCTTCCAGCATCGCGATGGCACCATTCGCTGGGTCTACGCCCGCTCCTCGTCCTTGTTTTCTGATTTGTGTGAACTAACAGGCTATGTCGGCACAGTTGAAGACCTCACAGAGCGCAAGCAGACAGAAGAAGCCCATGCCCAGGTTTTTCGCGAACAAACGGCACGGCACGAAGCTGAAACTGCCAACCAGATGAAAGACGAGTTTCTCGCTATACTCTCTCACGAGCTGCGAACGCCGCTCAACTCAATGCTGGGCTGGTCTCGTCTACTGCGCAGCCGTCAGCTTGATGAGGAGACGGTTGCCCGTGCACTTGAAACTATTGAACGCAATGCTTTAGCGCAGGCGCAACTCATCGAAGACATTTTGGATGTGTCTCAAATTGTGCGCGGTAAACTGCGGCTAAAATGCCACAGGCTGAATTTAGTATCGGTCGTGGAAGCGGCGATCGAGTCTGTCCGCCCCATGCTTGAGGTCAAAGCCATTCAGCTTGAGTCGTTTTTGGATACAGCCGTCGGACACGTTTGGGGCGATTCTGTCCGCTTGCAGCAAGTCGTGTGGAATTTGCTCACCAATGCGATTAAATTTACGCCCATAAACGGCACCGTTACCGTGCGGTTATCGGTGGCTCAAGCGCAAGTGACCACAAACGGACATCATCCCGGCACACGCTACGCTCAAATGCAGATCAGCGATACGGGTAGTGGCATTAGCCCAGAGTTTTTGCCTCATGTCTTCGATCGCTTTCGGCAGGCAGACAGCACGACCAGCCGTCCCCAAAATGGGTTGGGGTTAGGGTTGGCGATCGTCCGCCATCTGGTCGAACAGCACCAGGGCAGCGTGCAGGCAGACAGTGCAGGCATCGATCGAGGAGCCACGTTTACTGTCACCTTGCCGCTTTGGGACGCAAAAACCGAGATAAACGGTCATGTCATGCAGGGTATGAAGACAAACGAGACTAGCAAGCCCTTCAACACGGGTGAGTCGGAGGCACAAACGCCACCCCAGCCTTACAGTAATTCGATGCAGTCCGTCCCCATCAAACCCGCTCGGTATCTTTTCTAAGGAGCTGGTTGACGCAAGGTGGAACCTAGAAGATGCGATCGCCGGTTTCGGCAGGGTCAGCAGGTGTAAGACCAAATCAATGAGCAAAGGCTACAGATCTTGCCCTCATCCCCGACCCTTCTCCTTGTCGAGAAGGGCAGTAAAAGTCTTGTTCCCTCGCCCGTTGGAAGAGGGCTAGGGTGAGGGAGTATCTGTAGCTTTTATGGCAGGACTTGGTACAACGCAGCAAGCACGACGAGAAACCGGGGATCTAACGTAGTCGCACAGCGCGTTTAGCTGCCATTTGTGTCAGTACCCTTACGCATTAAACCCATAGACGCGGTAGCCGCTATCTGCCAGTAGAGCATAGTCTACGGTCGTAGGCGCATACAGGCGATACAGCCAGTCGTAAGACAGAATGGACTGGACGCTATTAGCAGGATGAGCATAGTCATAGGTGCCCGTCACAGGGTTGGCTCCATCCTGAGATTGCAGAGGCACGTAGTTGCCCCCATTAGCGGCTTTAGAGTATTCGCCTTTGAACACAGCCGTCTGAGGCGTTGAGCGATCCGCCAGGTTATAGCCAAGCCAGTTCAACCCCACCAGACCAAGCACATGCGCAATCTCATGAGTCACGACTTGATAGAGCAGCCAACCAGATGGATCATTGGTCGCTGAAAAGCTATCCGCATTGAGCGCAATTTGCCCCACCCGTGGCATCAGGTCTGGAGAAGAAATCCAACCGCCAAACTGGTAGTCGGGTCCGCCATTACCTGCTTCCTGTCCAGCGATCGCCTGGTACGGGTTCAGAAAAATGAGGAGATCATCCACATAACGCTTGGTCGTGAAGCTGTAGGGACGACTGGAGTTAGCGTCTAGTCTACCGATCGTACTGTTGAGCTGAAAACCAGTCCATTCGTTGGCAATATGCGTTGCCCAATCGCCAGCAGCTTTTTGGGCGATCGCCTGATGCTGAGGTGTCCAAAAGCCAAGCGGGTCATTACGGAAATCTAAATCAATGTTGAAACGGGTCGGATCAGGCGCATAAGTATTGGTTACCTTGCCCAGGTCGTAAACCGCGCTACCCGTCAATCCACCGCTCAGCGTATAGCTCACGGTATTGCCAAGCAGTCGATCGCTGCTGGAGTGATCAGCCTCAGCGATGAACGAGACAGTACGTACCGTTTTCCAATCTTGAGGGGTGAAAGTAAGGGTGTTTTGCGTGCCGTTCGCAACGGTGCCATCAGCATCAACGACAATGAAGCTGCCCGTTGAGAACGTCAGGGTCACGTTGGACTTGGGTGCCTGCGTTAGCTGTATTTTGAACGTCCCGGTGTCGCCTTCGAGTCCGCTGAAGGTGCGATCGCTCACGCTGACTGCACTTGAAGCAATGAACGTATCCTGTAACCCGATGCGCCAGCTAGAATCGCCCACACTAGCCAAATCAGGGTGATTGCCCGTGTCTTTGAGGTCATCTAAAATCCAAGCAACGTTCTGTCCGGTTGCCATGTTACGCCAAAGAATGTCAGTTTTGCCGTCGTGATTGCTATCGTTTGTGCCCTGGATTTGCCAGTTTGCGTCACCAACTGTAGGTAAAAAGGTCGTGCTTGCGATCGTGGTGCCGCTAAGTGACCAAATAAAGTTTTCACCCGAAAGGTAATTGCGCCACAGAATCTCTGGTTTTCCGTCCCGGTTAAAGTCTGCGGCTGCCTGAATTCTAAGGTTTGTTCCAGCAACACTTGGTAGAGACACCGTACTGCTTAGTGTTGTGCCATTCAACGCCCAAATGGCATTTTCTCCGGTGGCGTAGTTACGCCAGAGTAAGTCGGGTTTGCCATCACCCGTAAAGTCTACGGTGCCTTGAATTTGCCAGTTTGCGTCGCCAACTGCTTGCAAATAGATGTCCAATCGCCTCTCCGTGCCATTCATCACCCAGATTACATTCTGACCAGTCGCATAGTTGCGCCACACGATATCGGGTTTGCCGTCACCTGTAAAGTCATTCACGCCTTCAATACGCCAGTTGAGATCGCTAACAGGTGTCAACGATGCTGTCGAGAGGCGAGTCACACCATCCATAAACCAGACAGCGTTCTGCCCAGTCGCGTAGTTGCGCCAAAGCAGATCTGCCTGACCATCACCGTTTAAGTCTGCCCCTGGTTTGAGAGGACGCGGTGGCGCAGTTGCAGTGGCACTAGAAGGCGAAACGGCACTTGCACTTGCCTGCAATCCAGCAGCCGTACCTGCACTTGCACCAGAAAGACTGGCATTGCTGAAACTTGGGAGCGTTAAAGCGTGAGCAGAAACAGGCGAATTCAGGAGTTGGCTTGCAGGTAATAGCGCTGCCGCTGAGGCTAAAACAGAGCAAGAAACAATGTCAGAGGCGCGATTTTCGCGATCGGCGAACATTGGCAAACTAAAAAGATTTATTGTCTTATTTTATACCGTTTTTCTTCGTCGCTCTGCAAGAACCCCTAAGTACTATGCCATTTCCCGTCCAGGTTAAAACTTTGGTAAAGCCAATCCTTAACGCTGTAAAGCGTGCTAAGTCTAAAGATGGCTTCTATCCGGATGTCGAACCACCGCAGAAGCGGCTGTACTTTTTCGGTCAGTGTAGCGTTGGCGCGATGTATCAATTAAGGTATAGCTGTCGCCATGAAGCTTAGGACATTGGGATCAAAGGGTGTGTGTGGGCGTTGCCCCCAGCCAGAGGTTCCACCCCTGCACCCCGTCCTAACCCAGATGTCTGTGGCTACATCATCAAATGCCGAGTCAGGATGCTCATCACTTCGCCTGGATTTGGTCCAGGTAAGAGTGGACTCCACTCACGCACTTCGGCAAACCGCAGGCGGTGGAGGGTTTGAATAGTGCCGATCACGCCTTGGCGAGAGCCAATAACCAACAGTCGCAGCGACTCGCGATCGGGCGTTCGCTCTTTAGACGCTGCCCCTAAGGCAAGATCAGAGGCTTTGCTGGCAGAAAGCAAAAAATTCTCAGGCATAGAGCTTACCCAGGGATGAAAGAAAAAACCATGTGTTAACACCGTGTTGACTACCGTTTCATTGGTTGACGACAGTCTGGCGCTCCGCGAACATGCAGCTCATGGTGGCGCTGCGCCGGCGAAGTCATGCAATACTTACCAGCAATTTACACGGTTTCGTCTAAAAAGTCAAAGCCAGCGCGCAGCATTTGAGCAGACAGGCATCGGTTAGGAGTCCTGTAAAAACAAGCAGCGTTAGCGTCTCGCTTGCGCGGGTAAGATGTCCGCCCTACGGCTAGAAAACTGTTCAACTTGTTTCTACAGGTTGCCTTAGCTGGTAGCAATCTCAGGTCATGCCGATCAGCCTCAGCCTGCCGCCTCTGCTTCGCCGTGGAAATGGCAAGTGGAAATGGCACGAACAAAGCTGAGCCAGCCTTAAAGGTTTCAGAGCGCTAACAGGTAAGCAGTGACGGTGAGACAAGCCGATCGCGGCTAGCTACCCTTGGCGTTCAAGAGATAGTCTTGAATGAACTTGATGGTGGCGTAGAACTGGAAATCGACATTCTTTTTCTTGGCAAAGCCGTGCCCTTCGTCTTTAGCGATTAGAGACCAGACGGGCGTACCGCTTTGACGCACTGTCGCGATGATTTGCTCCGCTTCGTTCAACGGTACGCGAGGATCGTTCTGCCCGTGAATGACGAAGAGTGGCTTTTTGATGTTTGCTGCGTTGTTCAGGGGCGAGATCTTGAGCAGGAACTCGCGCATTTTGGGGTCGCGCTCATCGCCGTACTCAACCCGCCGCAGGTCACGACGATAGCTTTCGGTGCGTTCTAAAAACGAGACGAAGTTGGAGATGCCTACAATGTCGATCGACGCTCGAATGCGATTGCTATAGGTTGTGGCAACCGCCAGAGACATGTAGCCCCCATAGCTGCCGCCCGTTACCAAAATGCGATCAGCATCCAAATCTGGCTGAGTGGCAATCCAGTCCAGCAGTGCGCCAATATCTTTAACTGAGTCTTCGCGTCGATAGTCGTTATCTAGCTTTAAAAAGGTCTTGCCATAGCCAGATGAGCCGCGCACATTAGGGAACAGCAGCGCCACACCCAATTCATTCAGGTAGAAATTATTGCGCCCCAAGAAGCCTGGACGATATTGCCCTTCGGGACCACCATGAATGTTGATGATGACGGGACGTTTGCCCGTAAATTTGGCAGGTGGGCGGTACAAAAAACCAGAAATAGACTTGCCGTCAAAACTCTGCCAGCGCACCAGTGCTGGTTCAGAGAATGTCGCGGTGCTGAGACCACCCGTTTCGCTTTCAGTCCAGCGTTCAAGGGTATTGGTCGTCACGTCCAGCGCATAAACATCAGCCGTTGATCGCGCCGAAATCAGCGTTAAGCCCAGTTCCTTGCTGTTTGGGTGCCAGGCAATGCCCGCGATCGCGCCCAACGGCAGTTTTGGCAATGGCAGTTCTCGTTGGGTGGCGGTATCCAGCAAATGCAGCACATTGGCTCCATCTTCATTGGTGACAAAGGCAAGCCGCTTGCCATCACGAGACAGATCAAGATCTTCGACATCCCAGGGAATCTGGCTGGTCAGAGAAGTATACCGCTTGCTAGCAAGGTCAAGGTAGGCGAGCCGCTGAAATTCTGACTCGCGATCGCTCATCACATACAGCCCCTTACCGTCTTTGCTAAACACGCCACCACCGTAAGCAATGGGTTCTTTGCCTTTCGTCGTGAGCGGTGTTTTTGCCCCGGTTGCGGCATCAAAGAGCCAGAGATTGCTTTCGTTGATGGACAGGTATTCCAGCACTAGAAGCTGACGATCGTCTGGTGACCAACCGAGCGGATACCAACCGCCGCCCTCAACGTCTGCCAATCGGCGATCGGACGCTGGCGTTTGCGGGTCAATCAGGTACAAGTCGGTGTCTTTGCCATTGCGACGGGTGGATGTGTACGCCATGCGATCGCCTGCTTGCGACCACACACCGCGACTATTTTTAGCGTTGCCATCCGTCAGCAGAGTCACGTCGCCTGTTGCAACGTCGTAGCGGTAGTTTTGGCTAAACTCGTTACCGCCGACATCCCGACTAAACACAAAATAATTGCCCTGAGTTGGCTGATAGCTGGCTCCAGACGGCGCTTCAGCAAAAAACGTCAACTGCTTGCGCGCTCCCAGGGGAAACCGCACCATATGCACCTGCGGCACATCGCCAAAGCGCGTGCTAATCAACATTTCGCGCCTGGTGGGATGCCAGCTTGAAAGTCCGGCAGACCGAAACTCTGTGTAACGGTTGACCGTTTCGACCAATGTCAGGGGAATGGCAGGAATGCCCTCAGCCACTAAATTTTCGTTCGGCATGAGGGTTGCCGCTTGAGCAAGGGGCATAGGCATCAGGCTGAAAACAGCCGCCAGAATGACAGCGAGGAGCGATCGCAATTTCATCAGACCGATTGCATCCAAAAAAACGGGAGCGCTAAACTGTCACGCTCCAGCTTTGAGCATACCGCCTGAAGTGGTCGATCGCGAACCTATTTGATCGCCGCCACCGACTACACGCTATACCCTGCTAATGCTACGGCTTAAACCCAACTAACATTCCGCAGCCATTTCCACACGCCAGTTGTCCGCCTGACGATGATGCCCTTGCTTTGATCTTTCACAATCGCCATTAGTTCGTCTGTCGTAAAGCTATAGCCCAGTTGCTCTGTAATTTTCAAGAAGTCATCTGGATTCGTCACGCCTTCAAACCGATCGCGCACCGTTTCGTCGTAAGCAACCGCCTCAAGAAATCGATTGGCACTTTCTATAGACATCCCTGAACCTCCTGCTGTAGCACTTCTATCAATTCATGCCTATCCTGGCTGTTGTAGCGATCGTCACAACGTTTAGGACATGGGGATCAAAGGGTGTGTGGGGGCGTTGCCCCCAGCCAGGGGTTCCACCCCTGCACCCCGTCCTAACCCATCTGTCTATTGCTACATTGTTAGATTGCCCTAAACATTGCCCTTACTAGCGAGATGTGAAAGGATTCGGGCGACAGTGCAAAAAGCATCACTGTCTGTGATCAGCTCGACTCGTTTGCTACGGGTTTAGGGCTTGAGAGCAGCGTCAGAATCTGATCAAACTGAAAGCCTTCGGCAAGTGCTGCAATCGCATCGCTTAAAGACATTTGTTCGGAGGGTATTTGCTCTAGCAAGGCAAAAACCCGCGTATCACTGCCTTCTAAAGCGGCACGATAGAGCTGCGTTCTCCAGGCTTCTGGCAGCTTAGCCAACGCATCTTTCAAGTCGTTTTCAGATGGAGGAGAGGTGTGCTGGCTGCGTTGCTTGGGTTGGGATGCTGGTGCAGGGTTTGTTGTCTCGTAGAGATATTCCACGCCCAGGTGCTGGCTGATTTTGGTAAACAGGGTCAGCCGTTGAAACGGTTTGCTGAGAAAGTCGTCACACCCAACGGCAAGAAACGCTTGTCGCTGTTCTTCAAACGCGCTGGCTGTAAGAGCAATGACGATCGTGCGTCGGGTCTCAGTATTGGCTTTAATCTGCCGCGTGGCTTCAACGCCATTCATCACAGGCATACGCATATCCATGAGAATCAGGTGCGGCTGCCACTGTTTGCACAGGGCGACTGCATCCAGCCCGTTATCCACTTCCTTCAATTCAAACCCTGGTAATTGCAGCATTCGCGTGAGCAAATAGCGATTGGTGACGTTATCTTCAGCGATCAAAATGCGATAAGTAGGTTGCCCAGGTGCCAGCCCGACGACTGTTTGGGTAATCGGTCGAAGCGTGGGGGGCGCGATCGTTCCAACAGACTCGACCGGAATCGAAAAAGAGAAAAGGCTGCCCTGGTTGCGTTCGCTAACGATCATGATTTTGCCGCCCATCAACTGCACAAATTTTTGGCTGATGGCAAGACCTAACCCTGTACCTTCCGCCGCTGTCAGGCTACTTTTGGTTTGCTCAAAGGGCTTGAAGAGATGCTGTTGCTCATCCAACGATATCCCAGCGCCAGTATCTTCCACCTCAAAATGCAGTCTTATTTGCGGCTCCAGTAACGGTTGCGCCAACTGGAGATGCTGGTCTGAAGCGGCTTGTGCAATCATTGACACCCTGAGCGTGACGCTGCCTCGTGGCGTAAATTTGATCGCATTCCCTAAGAGATTGATCAAAATCTGTTGCAGCTTACTTTCATCCGCAACGACAAATTGGGGGAGTCCGTCGGCGCAAGCAACGATAAACTGCAAGTGTTTAGTCTCGGCGCGGAGGCGCAGCATGTCCTCTAGATTTTGCAGCAGACTGTAAAGATCGAAGCGATCGAGGTCTAAAGCAATCTGTCCAGCCTCAATTTTGGACATTTCTAGCACATCG
>JACMKO010000499.1 GCA_014380065.1 Leptolyngbya sp. ES-bin-22
CAGCAGTGTCAGCAAGCTGGCATTAAGTGGCGCAATGCCCACGGTCAGAACAAGCATCTCAAAAAAGCGGAAATGCTGTCTGCTCTCCAACAGCTAGAACAAATGAAACGAGTGATGACGGTGCAAACGCCGCCAGTAGCCTCGTCAAAACGGGCAGCATAACAATTAAATAGCGCCTTAGAAAAGCCCCAGGCACCTTGTCTGGGGCTTTTGCTTGAGACTCCGGCTAGAAGTCTGTCAAACAGATCTTTAGTCGTAACGCTCAACGGTCTCTGCAATGCTGCCAGTCTCCGCAGATAACGTCTGGTCTGCCTGCTGGATGGAGCGCGCAAGGATGCTCTAAAAAACGGACTGCTTCGCGGTCAAAGCCCTGCCAGTAGTAGCAGGCTTTACAAGGGGTCGCATAACGAGCGTTTGCGCCTGAGCGATCGACCGGTTGCACTTGCCTGCACTTTAACCGCACTTCGCCTTTGCAGAGTCTGCTGCCAAGTAGAGTTGTCAGTATGACCCACGCCAAAGAGAGGAGAAGCACGATCGCTGAGTTGGGTGGCAGTGCCTTGCTCAGGCGTACTTGCCAATCTGGTATGAACGGACTCAGGCACAGCAGTACCGAGGTCGTCGCGGCGATCGACGACATGACGATGACCAACACCATCATCGCGACAGCATCACCAACAAGGATAATGGTCAGTAGGAACCCTTTGACCGCTTCATAATTCGGTCGCATCTGAATGAACCTGCCCTCGGACGTTTCTACTCAGTAGTCTTCATATGTGTGGAAGGCAGTCCGGGCAAAACAGTTGGCGCAGACAAAAGCCCAACGCCAAAGCTGCCTCTAGAGATCTTTTTTGGCGCAGCGGCTGCCCACAATGCCTTTGAATACCTTAGCTGGCTTGCCTGCGGGGATTGGTCACCACTAATTCAAATTCCCAGCCGGGAACCTGCTGCACTCGTTTTGTCAGCGTGCGCAAGTCTTCAGAACCATTGAGAGTCAAGTTGCTCCGCGTACGAACTTCCACTGCGACCGTCTTGGCTGCACTGCTGGCGATTAAATCAAGCGCACAGTCAGCGAGCGCTGTCGGAAGTTCCTCAGAGGAGGGATACAGCGTCACAACATAGCCTTGCTGCCGATATTCCCGCGCTAGCCTGAGGAGGCGTTGGTGCTCAAGTTGGTTCTGCTCTGCCGAGTGACGCATAGTGTGAAAGATGTGCTTACTCCTATCATCCATTAAAGGACATTAAAGTCAAGTCCTCTAATCCTTTATTATAAAAGCTTAAAAGGAATGATGAAGCTTTTGTGTAGTTTGATGCGTACGAACGGGCACCGAAAGCGAGGGTTGATCGACCCTGCTAGTCTAGGGCTGTTGGGTCAGGAGCGGTTTCAATCCGAATGTGTAAAAACTCCTCACCACTGCAAAACCCTTTGGCTAGCACCAGCGACATGCCTTTGACCCGAAATGAGCCATCCAGGCTACGCCGCCGACTGACAAAATCAGTTATTTGATAGTCATCGACGTAAATAATCCCGTTTAAGGCATCGCGCACAGGCTTCACAATATTGTCGCTGTCAGGTACGCCCTGCTCGTTGCCGGGTATCACATCGTAGTAGTGGGTAATCACAACGCGTACTGAGTCGCCTGTGGGCTGAGATGCTGACCAACACGCGATCGCAACATCGCGCACCTGTGCTTTCCAGGCTTGTAAGCGTTTTTTATCTTTAGTTTGATGGGAAATGGGTTTCCCCGTCACAATAAATTCAAAGGGTAGCACCGGGGGCATCATCGGTTGCAAGAAGAGTGTGTGTGGGCAGTCGCTTTGCCTAAGTCTTAGCGTTGCAGACAGAGAAACACTTTACCAAGGGGGCTGATTGCTCGTTGTCAAGGGTAAATACACACGTTCTACTTCTATAGTAGTTGGCAGTCTCGCTGATTGGGGGACACGACCGGGGTGCCAGTAACCTTACCTTCTGCTGCGTGACACAACTCACGTAAGGACTGCTGTTGAAGGTCTGGACATGTTGACGTTAAGAGGTAGAGGAAAAGTTGCCGTAGCGGTTAGGTTGCTACGACTTTCCGCGCCTCGTCAAGCCTCTAGCTCTGAAGGCTTGGCTGCATCTACACAGTTTGAGGTGCGGTGCCTGTCTGCGAGACGCGAGCTGGAGTTACAAGCGACCCCCTTCAGCACAGAATTGCCTTTTTGTTGCAGTAGCCGTGGTAAGAGTTCCCTAGATGTAGAAGCGTATGGCTTGGATATCGCACCATGATTTTCAAGACTGGAACGAGCGATTGATACACCAAAAACCCAGAGGCTAGGAGGATACACGATGCAGGCAAGACGCATCGGAGCGTTGTTGATTCTGGAAGCGAAAAGGCTGAGTGGCTTGAAAATTCGTTTCAAGCCACACAGACAATTCGCTCACACGCCAAGCTAGCCCATCAACAATCAGCATGGAGCGATGGATGAAA